>NZ_JAJAFX010000213.1:0-520 GCF_025384845.1 Photorhabdus temperata
GCGAAATCCCGTCGTGCCGAAGAAGAGGACCGCGACGAGGAAGACGCCGAAGAAGAGGATGACGATACCCAGGCTGATGAGGATAACGATGATACTGACGCTGAGGAAGATGATGATGACAAAGACACCTCATCTAAGAAAAGCAAAAAGGCTAAGTCTCGCCGGGCGGAAGAGGATGATGCCGATGCGGAAGAGGATGACGATAAAAAAGAGGGTCGCCGCGCCGAACGGAAACGTTGTGCAGCTATTTTCGGCAGTAAACACGCAGCAAATCGCCCCGACATGGCAGCGCATTTAGCGTTCAATACTCGCATGTCTGCACGCGAAGCGATTAGCACTTTGGCCGCAATGGGGAGTGTTTCAGCCCCGCGCCGCGCTTCATTAGATGAGCGCATGCAACAGGCACAGCAAGTGCGCCTCGGCCCTGATGCCCGACAACCCGCTAGCGGCTCTGTTGAGGCACTTGTGGCTAATGCGACTAGTCTTTATAACTCAGCAAAAGGTAAGAAATAATGGAACA
>NZ_JAJAFX010000214.1:0-514 GCF_025384845.1 Photorhabdus temperata
TTTCGTCTTGATGCCGCACTCAGGGCATGCGGGTAATTCGATTTCGTGATAAGGATCACTATGTTTAATTCCAAAACTAGCTTGCTTGCCGGTGCAATGACGCGCGAGCAATTGCAAGATGCTTTGATGAAAGCGCAGCAGGCTTACATTGAACTCGCTGCGGGCAGTCGTGGAGTGTCGTTTTCATACACACAGGGAGACGGCACCCGCTCAGTGTCATATCAGCAATCAAGCATGGCTGATTTGATGGCGCTGATTCAGTTGCTACAGGCGCAACTCGGCATCGTGGCAAGGCCACGTCGCCCGGTAAGGTTTAGGTTCTGATGAATACAGTAAGAATTTTAGGCCCGGACGGACAGCCTTTACCACCTTCCCGACCGAAGATGTCTATGCTGGTCGGCGGCAGTCGTGTGCCCTATGACGCGGCGGATTCATCCAGTGATCAATTGGCGAACTGGCAACCCGCACTATGGTCACCCGACAACGAAATCAATATCTATCGTGACCGGATTGT
>NZ_JAJAFX010000022.1:0-80026 GCF_025384845.1 Photorhabdus temperata
AACAAACTAGGTACGGTTTTAAGATAATTTTGAGACTGAACTATAAGAAATAGCTAGCTTAACTCTTTGGCGAATAAAACTTTTGAATCATGAACTGTGGATAAGAATGTTTCATATTCATTAATTAATTGAGTGGATTTTATTTCTAATTCTTCTTGTAGTTTGTAATATTTTTGTTCAGATGTAGCACTATGGTTTTTCCAGTGGTAAGGAGGTTGAGACCTAGTCAACGTTGGATCTTCGTTTGGACCTAGGAAATCATATGCTGTTTCTAACCAGTTATCAATGGACGATATTAAAGCTTTTTTCCTTTCTTCCAGTTTATGGTTGTACAATTTAGATTTAGGGCTATCAAAGTCAAGTTTTATGTTATCCAAGTCAAGAATAAAGGCAAGGGGTACACCAGTTATATGTGACTGTTCTAGAGATACTTTTATATTATCAAATGGTATTTTTTTTAATAATTCTTCTATGATATTTTTGTCATATATCTCTTCGGGTGTACTTTTATTAGTTATAGGTAAAGTTGACTTGTGAGGTCTCACGTAAGGGAGTATTCCAAAGACCCCTAAAAGAATAGATAACATTGTTTCTATTGTGCTGAATTCAAAGCCTGATTTATAAATCCGAAAAGAGCAATACAAGACGACGACAGCCCATAATACAGCACCTACAATTTTTGGTATGTTATTCATATTATGAACCATAAAGGTTTGAGTGTGTTAGATTATAAACTAAATTCCTTTCGCCATTTTGTGATCACTGGCTAAGAAAAAATACTTGTCAAAAATCGTCTTAATATATTGATTTAAAATCATAAACTTTGAAGGGAGGGGTTTTAATTCCTGACTAGTTGATTGGGAGGCAAATGCAACTTTGTACTCAATCATTATCTCTACCATCTTATATGTCACACGATGCTAGATATGTGAAAAAATAAAATGGGTGGACTCAAAGTGGACATTGGGCAAACAAAAAGGGCTACACTTTAGTGTAACCCCTTGATTTATTTGGTGGAGCTGGCGGGAGTTGAACCCGCGTCCGAAATTCCTACATCCTCGGTACTACATGCTTAGTCTAATCTTTACATTCGCTTGCCAGCTGCGGACAGACACGCTACTAACAAACTAGCCTGATTAGATTTAACGCTTCAACCCCAGGCAAGGCATCCACGCGATCTCTTTTGGGTTTGACCTCTCTTGATCCCCGTCCTAAGAGCGGAGGCTAGGGAGAGAGGGCGATATGCAGGTTATTAAGCTGCTATTGCGTATTGTTCGTCGTTTGCGACTATTTTTTTGCGGCTTTTTACGAGGCCAACCGCCCCTCGGCATGCACCTTGGGTTTCGCGAATCCCGTCGAATCCAGAATCAGCCCCAAGTATGTTAAAAACAAGTATATCAGAATATTAAACTATAATGCCAGAGATTATCGTCCGGCATTCTTCATAATACGTGCTTTGTCTAATTTCCATTCACGTTCTTTGATATCTGAACGTTTATCGTGCGCCTTCTTGCCTTTTGCTACGCCAATTTTGACTTTGCACCAGGCGTTTTTCCAATAGAGAGATAAGGCAACAACGGTATAACCTTCACGATTGACTCGACCATATAATGAGTCAAGTTCGCGCTGATTAAGTAAGAGTTTGCGTGAACGCATAGGATCACAGACGACATGGGAAGAAGCTACATTTAACGGAGTGATGGTGGCACCAAAAAGATAAGCGTCGCCATCTTTGAGTAAAACGTAACTGTCGCTGATATTTGCTTTACCAGCGCGCAGTGATTTGACTTCCCATCCTTGTAACGAGAGGCCAGCCTCAAATTCTTCTTCAATGAAGTATTCGTGACGGGCTCGTCTATTCATGGCAATGGTTGCCGAACCGGGTTTGTGTGCTTTTTTCTTTGTCATAGTGTATGCATTATACTGAATGCTTTGATGAAAGAAATCTTTTCCCGCAGCATATTTGCTGATTAATGAGTATTTATTGCATTATACGCTGACAGGTTTTTCTTTAATCACGTATAGGTGATATTATTTGCCACAATTGAGCCTTACAGGAAATGATATGCCACAGATTAGTCGCTCTGCGTTAGTACCGTACAGCGTGGAACAAATGTACAAATTAGTCAATGATGTGAGTTCTTATCCGGATTTTCTTCCGGGGTGTGTCGGCAGCCGTGTGTTGAGCATCAGTCGTCATGAAATGACTGCGTCAGTCGATGTTTCCAAAGCGGGTATAAGCAAGACTTTTGTTACCCGGAATATCCTGGCTGATAACCAAAGCATTAATATGCAACTGGTGGATGGGCCTTTTCGTAAGTTGATGGGAGGCTGGCAGTTCATACCTCTGAGTGAAGATGCTTGTAAAGTTGAGCTTCACCTTGATTTTGAATTTACTAATAAGCTGATTGAATTAGCTTTCGGCAAGATTTTTAAGGAGTTGGCCGGAAATATGATACAGGCTTTTACTCTGCGCGCACGTGAGGTTTATAGTGCCTGATATCAATATCGAAGTTGTTTATGCATTGCCTGACCGCCAATATCTGCGTACTGTGAAATTGTCCCAAGGGGCGACTGTAGAACAGGCAATTGTTGCATCAGGTCTGCTGACTTTGCGTAATGATATTGATCTGCAAAAAAATAAAGTTGGAATTTATAGCCGTCCCGTCAAGCTGACGGATATTTTGGAAGAGGGTGATAGGGTGGAAATTTATCGCCCATTGTTAGCCGATCCAAAAGAAATGCGTCGTAAGCGTGCTGAACGGGCTAAAAATAATGCTCAATAATTTGTCAATAGACAGCCAGTCATCTGTATTTTATGACTTGCTGTCTATATCTCTTTGATTATTGAAGATTCTCAGTAAGTGAGTTTTCGTTTTTAATGTCAGTCAGTACACCTTTACTGTCAAACGTCAGTGTTAGGGTTTGCTGAGTCACTTTTTCATGCCCAGGTTGCTGACGAAACACATAAAACCATGTTTGAGTACCAAACGGGTCTTGTAACATGGGTGTTCCTAATGTATAGGCTACCTGTTGCTGGGTCATCCCTTTGTGGATTTTTGATACATTAGCAGGTGTCAGATAGTTCCCCTGATTAATGTCAGGGCGATAAACAACCCGTTCCAGTGTAGAGCAACCCGCAGTCAGCATAACGAATGATACAGCAGCGGCAGTCAACATTTTACAGCGCATGGTAATTACATTCCTTTAGGAGTCAGGATGTTGATAATAATAGACCTTGACGAGATTGAAAACCTCTACAAGTTTTAGCTATGACCCCAAATATCCGTAAAAGTTGTGTCATATTATGCTGCCAGCAGCTCTTTTGCGTTCGCTAGGGTATTTTTTGTGACTTCACTACCTGCCAGAAGCCGCGCCAGCTCTTGTAATCTGGCTTTCTTGTCTAGTAATTGCATTTGAGTTTCAGTTTCTTCACCATCGGTCTGTTTACTGACATAAAAATGTTGGTGACCGCAACCAGCTACCTGGGGCAGGTGAGTGACGCACATGACCTGTGTAGATTCGCCTAATTCACGTAACAGACGACCGACAATTGCGGCTGTCGGGCCACTGATACCCACATCCACTTCATCGAATATCAGGGCTGAAGTTTCCATTTTCTTGGCCGTTATAACCTGAATTGCCAGTGCAATACGGGAAAGTTCACCACCCGACGCGACTTTTGCCAGTGATTGGTGTGGCTGACCAGGGTTAGTGGTGACATTAAATTCAACTTTATCTGCGCCATCAGCATTTAAGTGTTCCGGAGCAAAAGAGACATCAACGGTCAAGCGGCCATGAGGCATGGAAAGCTGATGCATACTGTTAGTAATTAGCTCACTTAACTCTTTAGCGTATTGTTGGCGAACCAGATGCAGCCTTTCTGCTACTTCTAATGCTTGTTTATGGTGCCTGTTAACCTGCTCGCAGAGATGAGCGCAATCATCTTCTTGTTGTGCCAGCAGTTGCTGTTCTTCCCGTAATTGTTGATGTAGTGAGGGAAGCTCTTCCGGTACAACATGGTGTTTACGGGCGACTCTGATTTGCTGCGAAATTTTTTGTTCCAGTTCAAACAGGCGATTTGGATCCATATCCAGTTGATCACCATAGTGGCGGAGTTCATCGCTGACTTCATTAATCTGGATGGATGCTTCTTCCAGCATAGTCAGCAGGTTACCGAATTTATCATCCATTGCGATGAGTTCTGCCAGTTCGTGTTTAGCGTGATTCAGCAGACTGATAATATTTTGCTCATCATTATCACTCAGTAGCAGGAGTGCATTCTGACTGACCGATAATAGCTGACCACGGTTTGCCAGCCGTTTGTATTCATTATCTTGTTCTTGATATTCACCTGGCTGCGGGGCTAATTCATTTAGCTCTTTTAAGTGATATTCCAGTAACTGTTGACGAGATTGCCGCTCAAGAGCCTGTTGCTGGAATTGTGCCAGATCCTGACAGCTTTGGTGCCATTTCTGATAGACCTGTTTCATCTCATTTTGCAGATTGAACTGATTAGCGTAAGTATCGAGCAGGCGTTTTTGGTGACCACTCTCCAAGAGTAATTGGTGGGCGTGCTGGCCGTGAATCTGGATAAGGTGAGCTCCCAGTTCACGTAATTGGGAAAGTGGTACCGCTGTACCATTGATAAAGCCCCTTGAGCGGCCATCTAAAGTTATGGTACGGCGCAGCAAGCATTCATTACTGTCATCAAGTTGACGTTCTTCCAGCCATTGACGGGCAGAAGGTGCATCAGAAAGAGAAAAATGGGCGCAAATATCAGCACGGGAAGCGCCGTTACGTACCATGTTGGTCTCACCGCGATTGCCCAGACATAAACCTAATGCATCAATTGCGATGGATTTACCGGCGCCGGTTTCACCTGTGATGGCTGTCATACCTGACCGGAAATCAATTTCAAGCTCACGAACAATGGCAAAGTTGCTAATAGTTAACTGAGTGAGCATCATGCTTCTCCTGTGTATAAAAACACCTCTGTATTTTCATACAGTATAAACTGGTTTTTTATACAGTAAAGTAGTGGAGCTTGTTTTTTTAGAACATTTTTTTAGACCAGCTTAGTTTTGTGCTTAATGTATTGAAGTAATTATAATCTTTAGGATGGATGAGATTGAGCTTCTGTTTGCTGCGGCTAATAATTACGTCCTCTCCATCCTGTATAGGCAGAACTATCTGGCTATCACAACTGACTTCATAATCGTTGCTGTTTTGGGAAAATTTCAGTCTGATGCTGCTTTCGCTACTGATGACCAATGGGCGGGCAGATAATGTATGCGGGAACATCGGCACCAGGACGATAGCATCCAGGTTAGGTGTCAGAATTGGCCCCCCTGCGGAGAGTGAGTAAGCAGTTGAACCCGTTGGTGTTGCGATAATCAATCCGTCAGAGCGTTGGGAAAAAGCAAAACGCTCATCAATATAAACTTCGAATTCAATCATGTGAGCCACTTTTCCAGGATGGAGCACGACTTCGTTGATTGCGGTACTGATACGGGGTTTCTGGCCGTTTCTTCTGACCAGTGCTTCTAGCAGGAAACGTTGTTCATTCCTGTATTCGCCATCCAGTACTTCAGAAAGTTGTTGCAGAGCATTGTCAGGATCTAAGTCCGTCAGAAAACCCAGATTACCTCTGTTAATCCCAATGACTTTAATATCATAACGGGAAAGAACCCGGGCAGCCCCCAGCATATTGCCGTCGCCACCAACAACCACGGCTAAATCAGCTTGTTTACCAATTTCAGTCAGGCCGCCGGTCTGTGCATCTTTTAAACCAATATCTTTGGCTACCTGGCGATCAACAATGACGCAGTAACCTTTGGACTTTAACCAATGATAAAGCATCTCATGAGTGGCGAGTGCTTCTGGATGACGAGGATGACCAACAATACCAATGCATTTGAATTTTTTATTCATCGTTGTAATTTTCCTTCAGCAAGAGGTTTTGTCCTCACAATATGACGGGTTCCCTTGAATCCCTAGTTTAGATCCCCATAATAAGCTAAGTAGCGAGATTAATGCCAAATACGCGGAGATATTCATGAATAGTAAAGAACAAAAAATGCCTGACGAGCAAGTCTCGGAAGATATGGAAGTTGTATCTGAACAGCAAAACAGTGCGGATAAAGCAGAAACATCAGAGACTGAAAGCGTTGTTGAGCCACGGGTCGCAGAGCTGGAAGAACAGCTCAGACAGGCGCAACAGCGTGAACGTGACGCCATTTTGCGTGCTAAAGCTGAAGTTGAAAATATCCGTCGTCGTACTGAGCAAGATGTGGAAAAAGCCCATAAATTCGCGCTGGAAAGATTTGCTAATGAACTGTTGCCGGTGATTGATAATCTTGAGCGTGCTCTGGAGGCAGCAGATCGCACTAATACTGAAATAGCGCCAATGCTTGAAGGTATTGAACTGACGCTGAAATCCTTCCTGGGGGCTGTTGGTAAATTTGGTATTGAAGTTGTCGGCGACACTGATATTCCTTTTAATCCTGAAGTTCATCAGGCCATGACCATGATGGAATCCGATCAGCATGAGTCGAATCGTGTCATGATGGTCATGCAGAAAGGGTATACCTTAAATGGCCGCTTATTGCGCCCGGCAATGGTAGCCGTATCAAAGTAATTTTAGCTCAGTGTAGATAATCAATGCCGTTCCAACCGGGGCGGCATTTTTTTACTGTAGCAACTCAGGTGTCCAGTTAATTGGCGCCATTCCTTGTTTTTCCAGTAATTCATTGGCTTTTGAAAAGTGTTTACAGCCAAAGAATCCTCTGTGGGCAGACAGCGGAGATGGATGAGGTGCTTTGAGGACATGGTGTTTATTGGCATCAATAAAGTTGCCTTTTTTCTGGGCGTGAGATCCCCAAAGAAGAAAAACTACGCCTGAACGATGCTCGTTAATCGCAGCAATGACTTTATCAGTGAAAGTTTCCCAGCCCAGATTGGCGTGAGAGTGAGCGTTACCACGTTCTACGGTTAATACGGTATTGAGGAGGAGTACCCCTTGTTTGGCCCAACCGATGAGGCAGCCGTGATTTGGGCATTGGAAGCCGGGTATATCGGATACCAGCTCTTTGTACATATTGACCAGTGAAGGTGGCGCAGGAATGCCAGGTTGGACGGAGAAAGAGAGACCATGTGCCTGATTCGGGCCGTGGTAAGGATCTTGCCCAAGTATCACAACCTTAATATCGGCCAATTCGGTGTAGCGGAATGCATTAAATACATCCTGTTGCGGCGGATAAATGGTTTTACCGGCCTGACGTTCTTTAGCGACATAAGCCAGTGTGTCGAGAAAGTAAGGTTGTTTTTTCTCGTTACCGATCACGTCGTGCCATGTGAGAGATGCGGACATAGCAAATCCTTTTTATATAATTACCAGATGGACGTTAGCTTACCGATTTCAAAATCAGAGGGAAACCTTTAATGAACACTAAAGCGAAATTTTTGATAAATATTTCAATGCCGTAAATTATTTTTGAAAATTTATCAAAATAATTTCTTTGTAGTTAGCTATAAAAAATTATTTAAACCATAAGGTTGCAATATATTTATAGTGACTATATGAAATTAATTGAGCTGAATCAATGGATATCCTCATTCATGTTGGTATACAAGCATTAGATATATTGGTTTGTTGCATGAATGTAGAGATAGAAATGATGACTGGTATCCAAGTTGCTGATAAATACTAGGTAGAAATTGATCTGATATCAGAGATAGAAATCACAATTCATTAATTTTATTAACAAAATTTAAACGTTTATTTAACCTTGAGTTATTTCCTGCCGATAGATTAATTGCACCAATTAAATAGCTAATTATTTTCAACTATCGTTAGGGAATTTTATGAGTTTATCAATTGGTATCAATCTATCAATAGGTTCAGATTTTCCTGTTTTAAATAATCTTCAACTTGTTACATCACCTTCTGTTCCAACCGAGAATATTAAGAAAGCGGCCCCTGAAGTCTCTTCGCTCTCAGAAACGACTAAAAAGAACAATAGAATTTATCAATCATTAGTTAATGAACAGAGTATTAACATCAATTTAAAATCAATGACAGGAATTAAAGCAGAACAGATTAATGGTAAGCAATCTCATGAAATTGATTATATGTTGGCTTTGATCTCTGATGATGTCTATATAAAAACCACTATGGGAATTGGTGATTATGTCCGTCTTTCTGATGGTGAGTTATTAAATGCAGGAATAGAACCGGCAAATTTGAGAAATGAAACAACGGGTTTTCAGGCAGGCATTTATCGTAATGGTGATCTCCATATCGTTGCTTTTGCGGGTACTAACGATTTGAAAGATATATTGACTAATTTACGTCAAGGTTTTGGGTTTGATGAAGCGCAATACCATCAGGCTGTTGATTTAGCTCGTACTGCCAGAATGGCGTTTGGGGAAAATATGTTATTTACTGGGCATTCTTTGGGGGGAGGATTAGCCGCAACCGCTGCATTATCAGTTGGAAAACCTGCGGTGATATTTAATTCAGCCGGTGTTTCCGACAAGATGATGAAAAATCTGGGGCTTTCACCACAAGAGGGCAGAAATAGAGCTGAGAATGGATTGATACGGCATTATGTTGTGGAATATGACGTGCTTGATTCATTACAACAGAAACTGCCAGTGTCCCAGCCGATAGGGCATAAAATTTTACTGAAATATAATGGTGATTTGGGAGAATCGAATAAATGGTTGCCTTCTTTGATGCGTGGATTCAATGCACATTCTCTTAAAAAGGTGTTGGAATTATTAACGATATATAAACCTTGGATATCTTTGAATAATGAACAGCAAGAAGAATCGTTGGTGATGATTAACGAACCAAATCTAAGCGTTTCTGTATGATTGCAAAGGGATATTATGAAAATCTGTGAAGTCGTTGAGTTTGAATCTGAATCGAATTTTCAGCAGGATGAAGAAAATATAAATCCGTTGCAATGGGCGATATTCAATCAGCGAATGAATGATATTAATACTTTGCTGAAAGAGGGAGCTGATCCTGCTCAACCGGGTTTACAACAAGAAAGTGCTTTACATACGGCTGCAAAAATCAGCAATCCTGATTATCTCAAATCTTTATTATCATTCTCGCCTGATGTAAATATTATTCATCCTGTCACTTTAGCGACACCTTTACATGCTGCGGTTCAGGTAGGAAGAAAAATACAGGCTGAATTACTGCTGATGGCAGGAGCTAACCCCAACTTGGCTAATCGGGTTGGGGATACTCCGTTACATATTGCTGCTAAAATTAATTCACCGGAACTGGCGTTGATATTGTTGAAGTCAGGTGCTGATCCTAAATTACAGAATAAGCAGCAGTCAACGTTCCAGATCTATTTCAATCTTACACCGCTAAAAGTACGCAGCCATGAGATGCAGGTTGAATATGATAAAGTTAATAATTGGCTGAAAGCTCAACAAATCAGCCGATATTATTTGAAATAAAATATAAACGGGCTGATCTAACTGGCCCGTTTAAAGATTTACTCATCGCTGCTGGTTGGCGCTTCAGATTTTGGATTATCAGAAGGTTTACGGCGCTTGCCGATATTTTTACTATCCCGATGGCGTATTTTTGCTTTTTTCTTCGATTCTTCCGCTTTCTTTTTCTCTTTGCGTTTAGCCAATACTTTTTTCGATGGCTTATTGCTGGTTTTCTCACTTGGTGATTTGGTTGTTGGGCGAAGTTCATCAACAATCCGTGACTTCAGTGGCTCGTTCAGATAACGGCTGATTTTACCCAATAAAACATGATCATGCGCTTCTACTAAGGTAATTGCGGTACCTTTGCGACCAGCACGAGCCGTCCGGCCGATACGATGCAGGTAAACATCGGCGGTGCGTGGTAAATCGAAGTTGAAAACATGGCTGATATCATCAATATCCAATCCGCGGGAAGCAACATCAGTGGCAACCAGAACATTGACACTGCCATCATTCAAACGCTTAACCGCTTCTGTCCTTTTAGCCTGTACCATTTCCCCTTCGAGGAACCAGGCTTTGATACCGGCTTGACGCAGTCCGTCTACAAGCTCATGTACACGTTCACGTTTGCGAACAAAAATAATGGATTTAGTGACATCCGATTGTTTCAGTAAATGGCAAAGCAGGGCTGTTTTGTGTTCCAGATTGTCTGCGCGGTAGTAGAATTGCTGAATTTTTTTGCGTTCACGACGTGACGGCTCTGCATCAATTTCAACCGGATCTTTCAGCAAGCGCTCTGCAAAATCACGGATGGCTTCCCCTTCCAGAGTCGCAGAGAACAGCATGGTCTGTTTGCGCCAACGGGTTTCGCCCGCGATGGTTTCAATATCATTGGCAAAACCCATATCCAGCATACGATCTGCTTCATCAAGGATGAGTGTTTCAACTGCCCGGCAATCAAAGTTTTCTTCTTTGATATATTGCAGCAGACGGCCGGTGGTGGCGACGACAATATCCTGATTCTCGCTGAAAACTTCTGCGTGGTTCATATAGGCCACACCGCCGGTAATCGTAGCAACATCCAGATTGGTATGTGCAGCCAGTTCTTTTGCCTGGTCCGCCACTTGCATTGCCAGTTCACGGGTTGGTGTCAGGATCAAAATGCGTGGCGGGCCAGATTTTTTGCGTGGAAAATCGAGTAAGTGTTGCAGAATTGGCAGCAAGTAAGCTGCGGTTTTACCTGTTCCAGTAGGCGCGGAACCCAGAACATCACGTCCATCCATTGCTGCCGGAATAGCAGCAGCCTGAATTGCTGTTGGGCGGGAGTAACCTTTATCATTTAGAGCATCAAGCAGGCGTTCATCAAGATCGAGCTCAGAAAAGTTTGTTGCAGTCATTATATACCTCTGTTTAGGCCGCCGATTATAAACAGGTTAGACGTATTGTTCATCTATTAAAGCTGTCAATAAGGCAGATAGCTTTTATCGGAACATAATAACCCTTATCCTATGGAGAAATTTTTTTGTGCTGACACAGATGTAGGTTATTAATTTGAAACAGAAACAATCTCTGCGCCGGGGAGGATTCACTTTTAAGCAATTTTTTGTCGGCCATGACCGATGTGCGATGAAAGTAGGAACCGATGGTGTTCTATTGGGCGCTTGGGCTCCGGTTAGTGGCAAAAAAGCAATTTTGGATATCGGCTGCGGTAGCGGGTTAATTGCTTTGATGTTGGCACAGCGTACAGATGAAAATAGCAAAATTGATGCAGTGGAACTGGATACTGATGCTGCATTGCAGGCTCAAGAGAATATAGAGCAATCTCCGTGGCAGAGAAAAATAAATGTTTATCGGCAGGATATCGGTGATTTTGCTGATCGGTATTCACAATGTTATGACTTGATTGTCAGTAATCCACCCTATTTTGAACCGGCTGTTGCCTGCCGGAATGAGGCAAGGGAACAAGCTCGTTATACCAGCTCATTAACGCATCAGCGGTTATTGCAATATGTCGGGAAGTTGATTACATCTGATGGTCTGTTTTGTGTGGTATTGCCGTATGTTATTGGTGAAATATTTGAAACAATGGCATATCAGATGGGTTGGTTTTCTCATCATCGGGTCAACATTCGCGACAGGCAAGGTAAGCCATTACACCGGATGTTGTTGGCATTTTCCCGCAAGGAAGAAACGGGCTTAATCAGTGAATTGATCATTCGTCAACCAGATGGTGTATATACACGGGAATTTCAGCAACTCGTCACGGATTTCTATCTCTATTATTGAAAGAACCACGCCGAAGCGTGGTTTATGCTGGCAAGAATTAAGGTGTCAAAATTGTTGGTTTCGATTCTGACAGTAAATCGGGATAATCCAGCGTGAAATGCAGGCCCCGGCTCTCTTTTCTTTCCAGCGCACAACGTACGATTAATTCAGCGACTTGCACCAGATTCCGTAATTCAAGTAAATTGTTAGAGATTCTGAAATTGGAATAATAATCATGAATCTCCTGTTGCAGCATATTAATACGACGCAATGCGCGCTCCAGGCGTTTGGTTGTACGTACAATACCAACGTAATCCCACATAAATAGACGTAATTCGTGCCAGTTGTGTTGAATGACGACTTGTTCATCTGAATTGTCAACACGGCTCTCATCCCAGAAAGGGAGTTCTGGCACTTCTTCAATTTTTTCAATTTGTTGTTGGATGTCTTCCGCAGCAGACCAGCCATAAACCAGACACTCCAACAGGGAATTGGATGCCATACGGTTTGCACCGTGCAGGCCAGTATAGCTGACTTCACCGATAGCATATAAGTTGTTGAGGTCAGTGCGGCCCTGATGATCGACGACTACGCCGCCACAAGTGTAATGCGCGGCAGGAACGATTGGAATGGGTTCTTTTGTCAGATCAAATCCCAGCGTCAGCAGTTTTTCATAGATCATCGGAAAATGCTGGATAATGAAATCAGTTGGCTTATGGCTGATATCCAGAAACATGCAGTCAGCACCAAGGCGTTTCATTTCATGGTCAATAGCCCGTGCGACGATATCGCGGGGCGCCAGTTCAGCGCGCTCATCAAAATCAGGCATAAAGCGACTGCCATCCGGTCGTTGCAGATAAGCGCCTTCGCCTCGCAGGGCTTCTGTCAGCAGGAAATTACGCGCTTGTGGGTGAAAAAGACAGGTCGGGTGAAACTGGTTAAATTCCAGATTGGCGATACGGCAGCCCGCGCGCCATGCCATTGCTATGCCATCACCGGATGAGATATCGGGATTTGTCGTGTATTGATAGACCTTAGCTGCACCACCGGTTGCCAATACAACAATCTTTGCGCGATAGGTTTCTACCTGTTCCTGCTGGCGGTTCCAGATATAAGCGCCGACTACCCGGTTATTACCATCGAATTGGGCTTTATTTGAAGTAATTAAATCAACGGCGTTGCAACGCTCTCTCACTGTGATATTCGGATGAGACATGGCTTTTTCAACCAGTGTGGTTTCGACTTCTTTGCCGGTTGCATCAGCGTGATGCAAAATACGCCGATGGCTGTGTCCACCTTCACGGGTCAGATGATATTGTTTTTCACCATCTTCACGGGTTTCTGTATCAAATAAAACACCCTGATCAATCAGCCATTGCACGCAATGACGAGCGTTGCTGGTGGTAAACTCAACAGCGCTTCTATCGCAAAGCCCTGCTCCGGCGATAAGGGTATCTTCAACATGAGATGTGATACTGTCTGTTTTATCGAATACCGCGGCGATCCCCCCTTGTGCATAATAGGATGCGCCTTCGCTGAGAATACTCTTACTTAATACAGTGACTTTATATTGTGAGGCCAGCCGTAAAGCCAGAGACAGGCCGGCTACACCGCTGCCTATGATAAGTACATCGCTGTAATGTTGCGGGAATAATGATTGCATAGTTGATGATGTATGAAGGAAGATGGGTAAAATCATGTTAGCCTATCAGATAGGATAAAGGCTATGATTGCAACAAAATGATGGCACAAATTGAACTTCGCAGAATTTTACTACTCAAAGCCATGCTTGCTTAGAAAAATGGGACATCATGGTTGGTTCAATAAATATAAATGTGGAGCTTTGCTTCAGGAGATTTAACCTCGGATGAGCGAGCAGTTAACGGATCAAATGCTGGTTGAGCGAGTGCAGAAAGGTGACCAAAAGGCGTTTAACCTACTGGTAATCAGATATCAGCATAAAGTAGCGAGTCTTGTATCCCGCTATATTCCGCAGGGTGATGTTCCTGACGTTGCGCAGGAAGCATTTATTAAAGCATATCGGGCATTGTCATCATTTCGTGGCGATAGTGCTTTTTACACTTGGTTGTATCGAATAGCAGTTAACACTGCTAAGAACTATTTGATTTCTCAAGGGCGGCGTCCACCATCCAGTGATTTGGATGTTAATGACGCAGAAAATCATGAAGCTTCAAATGCACTAAAAGAAATTTCGAACCCTGAGAATTTAATGTTGTCAGAAGAATTAAGGCAGGTGGTTTTCCGAACCATTGAGTCTCTTCCCGAAGATTTGCGAATGGCAATAACACTAAGGGAATTAGATGGGTTAAGCTATGAGGAAATAGCTGCTGTTATGGATTGCCCGGTAGGTACTGTTCGTTCCCGTATCTTCCGTGCAAGGGAAGCCATTGATGATAAAATTCAACCACTGATTTAAAATTAAAAATAGTGGAACAATACTGAAGGGTACTTTGGCATGCAAAGAGAAAAACTTTCCGCACTGATGGATGGCGAAGCTCTTGATAGTGAAGTCGTTAGTATTTTATCTAAAGATTCTGCTATGCAGAAACACTGGGAAAATTACCACCTGATACGTGATGCATTGCGTGGTGATGTGACTGAAGTATTGCATATGGATATTGCGAGCCGGGTCGCATTAGCGCTTGAAAAAGAGCCTGTTCATTTTAACCCTGGGGCTGTTCCTGAATCTCAGCCTCAGCCAGAGAGTTGGCAGAAAATGCCATTCTGGCAAAAGCTTCGCCCTTGGGCGAGTCAAATTACTCAAGTGAGTGTTGCCGCATGTGTTTCGCTGGCAGTATTGATAGGCGTGCAACAGTACAATAGTCACAATGTTGTGGATCTTGAATATCAATCTGATACGCCGGCATTTAACACATTGCCAATGATGGGATCCGCTTCTCCGGTGAGTCTGGGAGTGCCTTCCGGTGGTGATATGTTTGGCAATGATCAGCGTATGCAGGTGCAGGAGCGTAATAAACGCATTAATATCATGCTGCAACAATATGAGCTCGACCGCCGTGTGCATTTTGAACAAAATGATGGACGGAGAATTTCACCACCGGTTGCTATTCCGGTTCCCGGAACACAATCTTTAGGAACGCAACAGCAGTAATGAAACATATCTGGTTCTCCGTCTCTTTGCTGGCGGGCAGCCTGTTTACTCCTTTACAAGCCTCGGCGCAGTTCAGCAGCGCTGAGGCTTTGTTGCAGGAAATGGGTCATGCCACTCAATCCCTGACTTACGAGCTTGCTTTTATTAATCTCAGTCAGCAGGCTATTGTCTCAGTTCGTTATCGTCACGCCATTATCAATGGTATTCCAATTGCCCAAATCATGCAGATGGATGGTTCCCGCAGGGAGATTGTCCAGCGTGGTAATGAGATCAGTTATTTTGAACCTGGATTGGATGCTTTCAGTATTAATGGTGATCATATTATTGACTATTTACCTGCCGTTATTTTTGCTGATTTCACTCAGTTGAAAAAATACTACAATTTCATCGACGTTGGCCGTACTCATATAGGCGACAGACCTTGTCGGGTTGTACGCATCACTTCCAAAGATGAAGTGCGTTATAATTATATTTTACTGATCGATGAAAAATCGCATTTGCCGTTACGTATTGATTTACTTGATCGTGATAGTGAAACACTTGAGCAATTTCGGGTTGTTTCCTCCATAATAGGTGGCGATATAGATAATGCAATGAGTATTATTACCCATCTGAATATGCCACCCATGCTGGTCATTCCATCGTCAGAGAAAGTGGTATTCAACTGGAAAGTAGAGAAATTGCCGGATGGTTTCACCGAGGTTTCACGTAACCGGCGTAAACTGTCAAATACTGACTCGCTTGAATCCATCATGTTCAGTGATGGTTTATTCAGTTTTTCAGTGAATGTGACTAACGCTGATAAAACCGGTAAGTTGGAACATCCTCTCCGTCGCGGGCACCGAACGATCTATAGTGTAATACGTGGAGCTAATGAGGTGACAATTATTGGTGAATTACCACTGGCAACTGCCAAGCGTGTCGCCGCGGGTGTCGCATTTATAGGAGCTAACTGATGGTCAAAGAATGGGCGACAGTAATCCGCTGGCAACAGGGGAGGGCATTATTACGTTATGGTTCCTCTTCTGGTTGTGGCAGTTGCCAAGCACGCGCGACATGTGGTTCTTATTTACTGAATAAATTGGGGTCTGATGGTATACATCAGCTCGAACTTGAGATTTTACAGCCGTTGCAGCCAGGGCAGAAAGTGGAAGTCGGGATCCCTGAAGGGAGCTTATTGCGTTCAGCGTTGCTGGTTTATTTGACACCACTTATTGGGTTATTCCTGGGGGGCGCACTTTTTCAGTTATGGGTAACCAATCAATTATGGGTGTTTTGTGGTGGTGCTTTGGGAGGTGTGTTAGGGTTCTTCCTTGCCCGCAAAATTGCGACTTATTGGGATAATCAGCAGGAATATCAACCCATCGTTTTACAAATAGGCTTGCCTCCTGATGCAATTCATATTCAGCATTAGGAATAAATCTGGTTTAATCATCCAAAACTTTTAATTTACTGACTCATATTAAAGCCACAGGCATGACTAGGTTTTCGTAGATTTGGCATGTAGAATACAGCCTTTCCGGCCATTGGCCGGCCTATAAACCGTCGCTTTATGTCCCTCTGTGTGTCCATTAGGCGAATGATTCAGAAATATCAAGGCAGAAAAATATTTATAATGAAGCAAATACGAAATTTCTCCATTATTGCTCACATTGACCACGGTAAGTCGACGTTATCTGACCGTATTATTCAAATTTGTGGTGGTTTAACAGATCGTGAAATGGCAGAGCAAGTGCTGGATTCTATGGATCTTGAGCGTGAGCGTGGTATCACCATTAAAGCACAAAGTGTCACTCTGGATTACAAGGCGGATGATGGCCAACTCTATCAATTGAACTTTATCGACACCCCGGGGCACGTAGACTTCTCCTATGAAGTTTCTCGCTCGCTGGCTGCCTGTGAAGGGGCGTTGCTGGTGGTTGATGCCGGACAGGGCGTGGAAGCCCAGACGCTGGCTAACTGTTATACCGCGCTGGATATGGATCTGGAGGTTGTTCCTGTTCTGAACAAAATCGATTTACCGGCGGCTGAACCTGAGCGTGTGGCGGAAGAAATCGAAGATATCGTCGGTATTGATGCTACCGATGCCGTGCGTTGTTCAGCCAAAACGGGTGTTGGCGTACAAGACGTCATTGAGCGTTTAGTTAAAGAGATTCCGGCCCCGGAGGGTGATTCTGACGCGCCATTACAGGCACTTATTATCGACTCATGGTTTGATAACTACCTTGGTGTTGTCTCCCTGGTTCGGATTAAAAACGGTACCCTGCGTAAGGGTGACAAAATCAAGGTGATGAGTACCGGTCAGGTGTATAACGCTGATCGTCTTGGGATTTTCACACCTAAGCGTGTTGACCGCGATGTACTGGGGTGTGGTGAAGTGGGCTGGCTGGTGTGTGCGATTAAAGACATTCTTGGTGCACCCGTGGGGGATACATTGACGCTGGCCCGGCAACCAGCGGAAAAACCACTGCCGGGATTTAAGAAAGTCAAGCCACAGGTTTATGCCGGGCTGTTTCCTATCAGCTCTGATGATTATGAGGGATTTCGTGATGCATTGGGCAAGCTGAGTCTGAATGACGCATCTTTGTTCTATGAACCGGAAAGCTCGACTGCACTGGGTTTTGGTTTCCGTTGTGGTTTCCTTGGTCTGCTGCATATGGAGATCATTCAGGAACGTCTGGAGCGCGAATATGATCTTGACCTCATTACCACTGCGCCAACGGTTGTTTATGAAGTAGAAACGACCAGCCACGATATTCTCTATGTGGACAGTCCATCTAAACTGCCGCCACTGAATAATATTGAAGAGTTGCGTGAGCCGATCGCCGAATGTCATATGTTGTTGCCCCAGGAATATTTGGGGAATGTCATTACGTTGTGTATTGAGAAACGTGGGGTGCAAACTAACATGGTTTACCACGGTAAACAGGTTGCACTGACTTACGAAATACCGATGGCTGAAGTGGTTTTGGACTTCTTCGATCGATTGAAATCCACATCCCGCGGTTATGCTTCACTGGATTATAATTTCACTCGCTTCCAGGCATCTGATATGGTTCGTGTGGATGTGTTGATTAATGGTGAGCGGGTTGATGCATTAGCGTTAATTACTCACCGTGACAATGCGCAGTACCGTGGCCGGGAACTGGTAGAGAAGATGAAGGAGCTCATTCCTCGTCAGCAGTTTGATATCGCCATTCAGGCTGCGATTGGTAATCACATTATTGCTCGCTCAACCGTGAAGCAATTACGTAAAAACGTCTTAGCGAAGTGTTATGGTGGTGACGTCAGCCGTAAGAAGAAGCTATTGCAGAAACAGAAAGAAGGTAAGAAACGCATGAAACAAGTGGGTAACGTTGAGTTACCACAAGAAGCTTTCTTAGCCATTCTTCATGTTGGTAAAGACCATTAATAAGCTTGTAAGGAGTCTAAATGGCTAACACTTTTGCCCTGATCCTAACGCTGGCAACGTTAGTCACCGGCATTATTTGGTGTATTGATCGTTTCAAATGGGCGCCAGCGCGTAAGAAAAAACTTATCAGATTGCAGAAGCTGACTGAAGGTACAATGGATCAGGAGCATCTGGCTGAGACTATTAACAAGCCAACATGGGTAGATACTTGTTCATCTATTTTCCCTGTGTTAGCCGTGGTTCTGATCTTGCGTTCTTTTGTTTATGAGCCATTTCAGATCCCATCGGGTTCTATGATGCCAACTTTATTGATTGGTGATTTCATTCTGGTAGAGAAGTATGCATACGGATTGAAAGATCCCATCACGCAAACAACATTGATTAAGACCGGTGAACCAAAACGTGGTGATATCGCAGTATTTAAATATCCGTTGGATCCAAGTTTTGACTATATCAAACGGGTAATTGGCTTACCGGGCGATAAAATTATTTATGATCCGGTAAAAAAAGAGCTGCGTGTTTTCTCTGGTTGTAACAAAACAGAGAATTGTAAGGAAGAATTACCGGTTTCTTATGGTTCACTGTTCCCAAGTGAATGGACAATGCAGCAGTATGGCGTTAATTCCAAGGGTGAAAGCCTGAGAAAGATAGGTGTTTTCCAAATACCGGTTGAAGAAACATTACCACCTTACAGTCGGCGGCAAGGTGAGCGGATTGAGAATTTGGGAACGGCGACACACCATATTCTGGAGATTCCGGGTTTACTACCGATGCCTAATTTCCGTCAACCTGGGTTGCCAGAGGGCGTGTGGATTGTACCCGAAGGCCACTATTTTATGATGGGTGATAACCGTGATAATAGCGCGGATAGCCGTGAGTGGGGCTTTGTTCCTGAGAAAAATCTGGTTGGCCGCGCTTCAGCGATTTGGATGAGTTTTGAGAAACAGGAAGGGGAATGGCCTACTGGAGTTCGCTTTAGCCGCATTGGTGGAATTAATTAATATTTCTATATTAGCGAAGCATTAATTTTACTCACAGTGTAGAATATCCTCTCAAACTTAATAACTGGCTCCCCTAAGGAGCCAGTGCAAACGCAACAGTTTTGTCAGAATTTCCTGTAACAGGTCTGTTGCGTGTGCGTTTTTATTTGACGAATTCTGACCTATATTTGGTAGCACATGAATCCCATCGTAATTAACAGATTGCAGCGTAAGCTGGGGTACACTTTTGATCAGCATGATCTGCTGGTACAAGCGTTAACTCATCGTAGTGCCAGCAGTAAACATAACGAGCGGCTGGAATTTCTTGGTGACTCAATTCTGAGCTTTGTCATTGCCAATGCACTGTATCATCGCTTTCCTCGTGTAGATGAGGGGGATATGAGCCGGATGCGCGCCACATTGGTGCGTGGTAATACTTTGGCTGAATTGGCAAGGGAATTTGAATTAGGTGAATGTCTGCGTTTGGGGCCGGGTGAATTGAAAAGCGGCGGCTTCCGTCGTGAATCTATACTGGCTGATACGGTTGAAGCACTGATTGGTGCTATTTTCCTTGATAGCGATATTCAGACCATTGAAAGAATTATTCTGAGCTGGTACGAAACCCGCCTGAATGAAATCAGCCCTGGTGACAAACAGAAAGACCCGAAAACCCGTTTACAGGAATACCTGCAAGGGCATCATCTGCCCCTGCCATCATATCTGGTTGTTATGGTTCGTGGTGAAGCCCATGACCAGGAATTTACTATTCACTGTCAAGTGAGTGGTATCGAACAGCCGGTTAAAGGAACAGGCTCTAGCCGCCGCAAAGCGGAGCAGGCGGCGGCTGAGCAAGCATTAAAACAACTGGAGCTTGAATGAGCGAACAAGAAACCTATTGCGGATTTGTTGCAATAGTCGGACGGCCTAATGTGGGTAAATCCACATTGCTGAATCAGCTTTTAGGTCAGAAAGTATCTATCACTTCCCGCAAACCGCAGACTACCCGTCACCGTATTATCGGCATCCACACCGAGGGTGCTTATCAGACCATTTATGTGGATACTCCGGGATTGCATATTGAAGAGAAACGGGCGATTAACCGGTTGATGAACCGTGCGGCCAGTAGTTCTATCGGTGATGTGGAGCTGGTCATTTTTGTTGTTGAAGGGACTCACTGGACCTCCGATGACGAAATGGTCGTGAATAAACTGCGTAGCTTGCATTGTCCGGTTTTACTGGCTATCAATAAAGTGGATAACGTGACTGATAAAGCCACCTTGTTGCCACATATTGGTTTCCTCAGCAAACAGATGAACTTCCTTGATGTTGTACCGATGAGTGCTGAAAAAGGCATGAACGTAGATACGATCGCAAAAATTGCGCGCGGACATATGCCGAAAGCAACTCACCATTTTCCGGAGGATTATATTACGGATCGCTCCCAGCGTTTTATGGCGTCTGAAATTATCCGTGAAAAACTCATGCGTTTTCTCGGTGATGAATTGCCCTATTCTGTCACGGTTGAAATTGAGCAGTTCGTGGTGAATGAGCGCGGTGATTACAAGATCCACGGTTTAATTCTGGTTGAGCGTGAAGGCCAGAAGAAAATGGTTATCGGTAATAAAGGCAGTAAAATTAAAACGATTGGTATTGAAGCCCGCCAGGACATGGAAAGATTATTTGATGTTAAAGTCCATTTGGAACTGTGGGTTAAAGTTAAAGCGGGTTGGGCTGATGACGAGCGGGCATTGCGCAGCTTGGGTTACGTTGATGATTTGAAATAAGGGCTCACCTGTGGACGGTTGGCAGCGTGTTTTTGTTCTTCATGGGCGTCCTTACAGTGAAACCAGTCTGTTACTGGATCTGTTTACTGAAAATGAAGGACGGATCAGTGTATTGGCAAAAGGTGCACGCAGCCGTCGTTCCAATCTTAAAGGCTGCTTGCAGCCATTTACCCCGTTACTGGTTCGTTGGAGTGGACGCGGGGCAATTAAAACGCTGCGTGATGCCGATCCTATATCTCTTGCCCTTCCCCTTACCGGCAGCGTGTTATACAGCGGTTTATATATCAATGAATTGTTGTCAAGAGTGCTTGAACAGGGAACGGCTTATCCTGCTTTATTCTTTGATTATCTCCGGTGTTTGCAGATTCTTGCTGCCAGTGAATATACACCGGAACATGCATTGCGCCGGTTTGAGCTGGCGTTGTTGGCAAATCTTGGTTATGGCGTTGATTATCTTCATTGTGCGGGAAGTGGCGAACCCGTGGATGATACGATGACTTACCGTTATAGAGAAGAAAAAGGATTTATCGCCAGTCTGGTTGTTGATCACTACAGTTTTACCGGGCGTGAATTAAAATCACTGGCCGCCCGTGAATTTCCTGATTCGGTGGCATTAAAAGCAGCAAAGCGTTTCACTCGTATGGCTTTAAAACCTTATCTTGGTGGCAAGCCTTTGAAAAGTCGTGAATTATTTCGGCAGTTTGTATGTAAAAAGCCTGAAGAGAAAGAAAACTAATGAATTTGTTTCTCTTCATAATGGAAAGTGTAAACTTGTTATCCATTCAATATAACTACAGGAGATAAATATGGCTGAGGTATTGTTAGGTATTAACATCGATCACATTGCGACAGTACGCAATGCCCGTGGCACAGTTTATCCTGACCCTATTCAGGCTGCTTTTATTGCAGAGCAGGCGGGGGCGGATGGTATTACTATTCATTTACGTGAAGATCGCCGTCATATTACTGATCGGGATGTCGAACTGCTGAATGAAACTATTCAGACCCGGATGAACCTTGAAATGGCAGTGACAGATGAAATGGTGGACATCGCCTGTCACTTTAAACCTAAATTTTGCTGTCTGGTGCCTGAAAAACGTCGGGAAGTAACAACAGAAGGGGGTTTAGATGTTATTGGTCAGAAAGATAAAGTGGTTGAAGCGATTAAGCGTTTATCTGATGCGGGTATTCTTGTTTCGTTATTTATCGATGCGGATCACCAGCAGATTGATGCTGCTAGTGAGGTTGGTGCACCGTTTATTGAAATTCACACAGGTGCTTATGCAGATGCAGAAGATGAAATAGAACAAGAAAAAGAGTTCCAGCGTATTAAAGAAGCTGTTACTTATGCTGCTGGCAAGGGGCTGAAAGTTAATGCGGGTCATGGGTTAACCTATCATAACGTACAGCGTATTGCTGCTCTGCCGGAAATTTATGAACTGAATATTGGTCATGCAATAATCGGGCGTGCGGTATTCAGCGGCTTGGCTGCTGCTGTGGCAGATATGAAAACTGAGATACGGAAAGCTCGCCGTTAATGGCTATTATTGGGTTAGGTACAGATATTGTTGAAATTGCCCGTATTGAGGGTGTTGTCGGACGCTCAGGTGAGCGTCTGGCAAAACGCATTCTCAGTGAATCAGAATGGCAGCAATATCAGCAACATGAAAAACCGGTTCGTTTTCTGGCTAAACGTTTTGCAGTAAAAGAAGCTGCGGCAAAAGCGTTGGGAACCGGTATCCGTAATGGGCTGGCATTTAACCAGTTTGAAGTGCTTAACGATGATTTGGGAAAACCCATTTTGCGGCTCTATGGTGCAGCCGCAGAATTAGCACAGAAACTGGGGGTAACCTCTTTGCATGTCACATTGGCTGATGAGCGTCGTTACGCCTGCGCGACAGTTATTCTGGAAAGTTAATTTCAGATTTTATCGGCATGATGCAGTAGCACAAATTTATCCCACAATTGTTCTTCTGTTTCTTGGCGGTCTGGATCGGTAATAATCGTATTGTTTATCGGACAGACTGACTGGCAGGTTGGCGCATCATAATGGCCGATGCATTCAGTGCAACGGTCAGAATTGATTTCATAAATTTCATCTCCCATTGATATCGCCTGATTGGGACATTCTGGTTCACACATATCACAATTGGTACAGCTCTTTTTGATTAATAACGACATTTTAATAAATTAACTTATTTTTTGTTTTAAATCAGTGTGTTATTGATGGTTTTTATTCCTTGCTATTACACACTTCTTATATTTCTATACAGCATAAATTACATTGAAAAACCAAGTCTAGCAACACTAAACCACAACACATGAGATTTTTTATCTTAGAAAACCTTTATGTATGAGCTTTATTACCCGGTTAGCTATATACCCTTCATCTTTCAAGTTGCTGCTTTGTTGGCTGCGTTCACTTACCCCAGTCACATAGTTATCTATGCTCCTGGGGATGCGTTCACTTGCCGCCGCGCTGCAACTTGAAATCTATTGGGTATATAAAGGAATTTCAATAATGTGCAAGGTCACCAATATTTCATGGGCTAATAAGTCTTGGGGGAGAATAGTTCGAATTATAACAGAATATTTATGGCTGTAGTATTAGCAATAATAAAATAATTAAGACCGAGCACTATCCTGATCCCGGTCTTTTTGTTAATTACGATAATTTTGTAATTGACTAATAAAATTCCTATGCTTTATCAAGATAATTCTAAAGTCTGAGATAGATAACAACTATGAATGTTGAAAGTTAGTTATCTGATACCCCTACTACGAATATGCGTACAGGCGGAAGGCTTGTACTGCGAGATTGCCAATGTGATATTATTACTAGGTTTTCTTTATTGATTTTTAATATATCAGCTCCTTCACCATATTTAGCACCACCGGTAAATCCACCCATACTTGAAAGTATAGCATGAGGTTCATAAGAGTATGCAATTGGGTATGTGATAGTGAATTTCTCCTCGTTAGCTAAATTTTGAGCCTTTGTATATACAGATTGGAATAAGATATATTTTCTCTCTAATCCGTTCAAAAATGGAATTTTAAAAGTCATGAAATTATCCCCTTGTGTAAACAAAGGAGTACCTGCCAATAATAATTCCAATAAACCGAGATTTTTCACAAACTCATTTTTATTGGGAATATCTGCACCATTTTGGTTTTTGGCCAATCTGCCATTAGCATTATCATTTACATCGGAAACAAGCTTCTGAGTTGCTGTGAGTGTATTGCTATTACCAATCACATCTGTAAGCTGAATAATACCTTTCTGTGTTAATGAGGCATCAGGAATTTTTGTTGTCGTTTTTTGTTCCAATGCTCTATTCAATTGGGCGGTGAGTTTTTCTATATTTCCATCATCCAGAACATCATTGCCAGATTGTGTTGCGATAAAGTTAGCGACGACAGATGATATTGTTGATGACTGACGTAATGCTTTATTTAACACATGAATAGTAATACTTTCTGGTGGAAATCCAGTATTTAAAATTTCGTTCTCTTCATATCTTTCTTGGCTCACAACATTAGCATTATCACTAATAGAAAAAGCCTTAAAATCATTTTTTGGACTCATGTTTTTCCCTCAAATTAAATAGTGTATTCTATAATTAACATATTGAATTGTTATAAAGATAACTTTTAGAGGTTCATAGTCTAGTTCAGGAAAAGAATAATGAAATACTTTTATAACTTAGGAGATTAACTATTTATGTGTAGTTGATGATAATAAATTACCAAACCTTTTTAATCTGAAATATATCCCGGGCGCATTCTATTAATCAGGATAGGAAATTGCATGGTTGGGAAAAATATGAATATATTATTGGCATAGATAAAAATAGACTCGATATTTATAAGTGTACCAAAATGTGAGATTTTAATATTAATTTATTGATAATGACAAGTAATCAGGAAATGCCCGATCACTAATCGGGCATTATCATTAATTTTTCGACCAACGCACAATTAAAAGCTGGCATTAACACCTAAACTGAAAGAGTAGGTATGATTCTGAACATCTCCGTCATTGCGTGATATTGACGCAAAAGTGCCCCAATCCTTTGTAATAACAGCATTCATACCAATAGTGTATTCACGCCAATGGGTATCCTGTTTTTGGCTTTCGCTAACGAAAGAGGTCTGGGTTGAGTTGATAGCACTACGAATCTGATAACGCTTATCACCAAACTGGTGGTTGAACCGAACTTCGGCATAGGGGTTAAAATAGCCAAAATTAGTGTCAAGACGCCAGCCTAGCGTGCCAACCTGAGAGTCATAGCGCTGTTCACCAAAATGCATGGCAGTGCTGTTATTACCCGATTCACGATAACCTTTGACATAACTTTTATCCCAGGCGTATTGGATGATCGGGCTGGTCGTGACGGCAGATGTCAGTGGAATATCCCAACCGGCGGTAATACGTCCGCCCCATTGATGGCCGGAAGTCGAGGCATTTTCTTTACGTAACCAATCATTGAGCACGATACCACGAGTAATGTCCTCATATTTCATGTCCAAATAGTGAAGATCACCACTAATCCAACCTTTATCGTAGTAACGCCACAAGCCGTAAGCGGTGAACACATAGCCGCGACCATCATAGTGGAAATTATCGGCTGGAGAAGAATTATCCTGATAACGCGAGATCATGCCACCCAACAGAATATTATCCATGATCTGATAGTCACTACCCAATGTCAGCGTATGGTTGTGATTACCACTATAACCACCGAATACACCTAGTTTACCCTGTTCGTTACCCACATTACGCAATTGCTGTAAACGGCCGTCAAGAGAAGCAAGTGCCCCTTTGACGGGCACATTGTTAGCGTTTGTCAGTAACATAACCCGATATGGAGCATTGAGGACTGAAACAGTGTATTGACTAACTATATGATGTGCTTCTGGGGTTGGATGAAAATCATCAGCGAATAAAAAGGGTTTACTGGCATCAAAGCCGGTATCTTTAGAGCGACAGGAACCCGCATTAACACCCTGAGCGCAAGCGTAACCTATGGTGTTGAGAAAACCATAGCGTAGAGGATTAGCGATAACTTCATGTAAGAGGGCATTAACATCAACGCGAACAATATTGCCATTTTCTTGGCTAAGAGCCATATCTTCTAATTGATTATAGTTATCAACCAATTTTGAAGCGTTACTACTTAATTCGTTATAACCATCAATCAATTGCTTAGTGGTCTCCTCAGCTTTTTTGGCGTCACCTCCTGAAACATCGGATCCGATCTGTTTGAAAACACCATGGATAACTTGAAGACGGGTGTCTTTATCAATTGTGGGATACCCGTTGACTACTGCATGAATTTTAGCCAGATCCTTAGAAGTAGCTCCGCCTTTAGAGAGAACAAACTCCATAATCTTCGGAGTCATACCCACATCAGGAACCGTAGGCACGATCACCAACCCAGCTCCCGCATTGAGAAGCGCATGTACTTGTGATGAAGCCGCCATCGCGCTCTCAGTAATAATCTTTTGCGCATTAGCCGGATTTCGTAATGCAGCGTCAACATCATTGCCACCAATCCAATGAACATACATGCCATTAGGATCAGCACGGTTACCGTGGCTTGCCAGATAACCCATGATTTGATCCTGAGTGTTATGTTTATTATTTAAATCAGCAACAGCAGTCGCGCCACCGGCAGCGTAATTAGTGCCCCCTTTCTTGGAGTTGACCAGCTCAATCCCTAATTGTTGAGCGATAAAATCGTTATACAATTTACTTTCAGTACCATTAATACCATCTACTGTGTACCGACCATTATTTCCGCCATCGCTTAAGCTATCGCCAAAGACATATAGGTTGTTATAAGCGTGTGCGTTCGAAATTGCACTTATCGAAAGTGCCAACATACCTGGTGCAAATATAAATGACCTTTTCATTAATTATCCTCAAGAAATAATTTTATATTTATCATTGAACTGGCTGTTCAACTGAAATGATCAATCCAAATAGAAACTGCGTTCATAAGATATGACGCAATCCTACCCTTGGTTAACCAATACCTCATTATAGTTAGTAAGAGAGGATACTCTGTATTATTTTTTTTACATCTTTAAAGTTTCGTGCTATTTGACAGTTCAATTGACCAATTTGGTTAAAATTCAACTAACTATAAAAAGTAATATTAGACCAAATAGGCTCAACGCACTTCCTCGTTTCATGAAATAGATCACGAAACAGACAGAAGAAAATTCTGGGGAAGATAATTAGCTAGATCTGGGTAATATCTGAAGCGATTCATCACAATAAATGTGATAGAGTCAGTCCATTATCGGTTTAGAAAAATAGTTAAAATAAAAGATTAAGAAAAATGAATATAAAAATTCAGCAAGCAATAAAGACTGATTTCAGTAAATTGATCGAAATATGGGAAGCCTCTGTACGGGCAACACACGATTTTTTATCTGACGAAAATATTAATGAATTACGTCCACTGATTCTGCATACCTATCTGCCAACACTGGCTGTTTATAAAGCGATAAATGACAAAAACCAAATTGAAGGCTTTATGGGTGTTGAGCAGAATCGGATTGAGATGCTGTTTATCTCCCCTGATTCTCGTGGTAAAGGTATCGGCAAAGCACTCCTGAATTTTGGTATCACTGAATTAGGTATCAATGAACTGGATGTTAATGAACAAAATGCTCAGGGAGTGGGTTTCTATCAGCATCAGGGGTTTAAGGTTTTCAACCGCTCAGAAACTGACGGCCAGGGTAATCCTTTCCCGTTATTACACATGAGAAAACAAGCATGAGGAGTCTCCTCCTCAATGCAAATTAAACTCTATCGCTAAGGTATGATCCCTCGGTAGGCCAGCCGGTTTTACCCCTACAGACCGGGCTTGTTGGATAGCCGCAAGTGCAGCCCGATCCAATTCATCAGCGCCAGAACTCCGCACTAATTGAGGGTTCGTCAGATCGCCGCTGTCCAGTAAACTAAAGCTTACCTGAACAATACCCTGTTGTTTCATCTTCTTCGCCCGACGTGGATAGCGTTTGTGTTTTTCAATTTCACGACGTAAAGCAGACTGATAGCCTTGTAAATCATCAGCACCCAAACCCGTCATCGGTTGACTGGTTGTTGCCTGACGTGCGCCAGCTTGTGAATCCACAACATCTTTCCCTGCTACCTGAGAACTGTCCGTTGCTTGCTCCGTTTCCGGTTTACGCCCATGCTCCGCCAGTTTTGGCTGGAGATCTTTTACTGGCTCTTTTTGTGGCTTGTTCCTCGGTTTGGCATCTGCATGTTCTTCCGGCGGTTTCCGCTGTTCTCGTTTCCGTGGCCTGTCCACTGGCTTATTGAGCGCTATTTTCGCCTCAAGCGGCGATTCCGCTACCACCACTTCGGGGGGAGGCGGGAGAGGTTCCTGCTTCGTAGGCTGCTCCTGCCCAGCAGGTGCAGCCGAAGCAACCATTTCTATTGAGATACTGATTATTGGCGAATTTACTGACTGATTATTTGCGCTATCATCACGTAATAAATGAGATGCCATAAACACGATGACACTTGCATGTAACAGCAAAGAAGCAAACAAGCCAATATAAATACGATTTTTCATCATAATTCAAGCCACCTATCCGCTCGTTATCTGCGGAGATTAACCTTCTTACAGGCAGGTTAATCTCCCGTCAAGAGTCAGAACTGACTGGTGACACTAAGCTTAAACGTCCGTCCGGGCGCCGGCATCATGGAGCGGGTTAACGGGTCCAGATAATAGCGATCGGTTAAGTTAGTGCCGGATAATTCAACGACAACATTTGGTGCAACCTTATAATTAATATAAGCATCTACGGTCATTACCGGATTCCAGCGCATCGGGTTATTATTTATCCCTTTATAAGTGCCCGGCATTTTTTTCATCAACCATTTTTCATCCTTATTCTCTACACTACTGTGGTACAACACCCGGCTCCCTATTTCTAAATCTTCATCTAATAACCGGCCACCAATATTCAGATTAAGAGAATAACGAGGAGGAATAGTTGTTCTTAAAAAACCACCGGGAAAACCGCCATCAATACATTCTGGAACACCAAATTGATTGGTCGAATCTAACATACCCGCTGAGGTTTTATCACAAACTTTATTTTTAAGATTATAAGACAGGCCAAACTGGGTAAAGAATCCCCCGTTGTCATAACGTCCTTGTACTTCTAAACCCGATAATTTCTGTTTATCTAATTGAGTAAATTTAAAGTTACTATCACGGTCAAAAACATTCTCTATGACTGTATTGTAATAAGCGAATTTAATATCCGCATTATGCTCCGCCCCTAACAACTGACTTAAATCATGAACATAACCCACTTCAACCGTTTTACTACGTTCAGGTTTAAAAGCGCGGGCCGGTTTATCAGTAAAACCAGAGGAAAAGCCGACGGTATCTTCAAAAATACTCGGCATACGTACCGCTTCGGCATAACGCGCATAGATACGTACGTTATCACTCACATAAGCCGTTGCTGAAAATACCGGTGCCCAGGCATAATCCTTACGTTTAGGTTGTTTAGACCAACGTTCCTGTTCACTTTTTTGTTTATAAACTAAACCACCATCACCATTACTCAATATTTCCCCAGAGCTATCAATATAACGGCTATTAGATTGGGCATCACTATATTCATATTTATATACCTCTTGGTTAGTCATAGGATCAATAACACGCTCATTCATATCAAGCTCCCCATTAAAATAGGGGTTATCTTGTTTATATAACTTACCGTCATCACGATATTGCCAAAGTACATCTACCGGTATCATAGGACGAGAAATTGAATCTCGCTCTTTTGATTCAGAAAAAATTTTTTCGCTATATTCGTTAAATTCATCATCAGTTAAACACTCAAAGCATTCATTAAATTTTTTCAATAATTCAGCTTCGCGTTCGGTAAGTGTTCTCATATATTGCAAACCCATACCAATCTGTTTCTTATCCTTACTATACCGAAGATCACGGGCAGCTAAACGCTCATTTAAAAAATCATCCTTAGACCAATAGCTTACTCGTTTAGCACCAGCACTTAACGCCAACCACGAGGTAGGGCGCCAGTCGAAATTAAAGGCAATATTGTTTTCCTGACGGCGCCCTTTTCTTGGCAATGAACGAAAATTAGAGAAACTCTTTGCTTCATAATCATCATGCGAACCCAAACGTTCCCGTTGCAGATTGGCCGACAATGTTAAATCCAGATTTGCAGTCAGCGCAAAAGCATTGGAAAGATCAACGCCCCAGCGATTATTATGCGCATTGGTAGCAGCGGTATCAACCAAACGGCCATCTTTACTCGGATCTCTTTTCTGTTGATTCTTATCCCAGACTTCATCCCGATCCCGCGGTTCACGTGGATATCCCCCGGCAGTATTAGTATTGCTAATAGTACGGGTAATCCAGAATTTCATATCAAAATCAACCCATTTGTTCTCATCCGGCTTCCATTTATAATCCACATTAAATGCCTGCTGATGTACATTAGCTAAAGGCCATTGTGGTACAACATTATCCTCAGCCCGCACCCAGCCAAGACGCGAAGGCATAATCTCTCCGTAAATCGTTTTAGTATCGCGAATGCCAAACCCGATAGTCTGCTGATTAGCCAGACGCCAGGTATTTTTAAGTAACCAAGATTCCATTTCACTGGAAGTATTCGGCACCTCATTACCAGGACGATATATACGTGCCACAAAAGGCAGATAAGGATCATACGCCCTGGTACCGCCCTCAAGGATATCTTTATCCTTATCACTGATCGGCGCATCATAGCGATGAGCACCTCCTTTGCCGGCAAAATAGTTGCCTTTACTGCGATAACTATAGGCAGCCATTAAATCAAAATATTCCTGCCGGGTACCTATCGCCAGACGTATTGCATTATCTTTCAGACCAAGCAATTTATTATCTTTTGAGGTTTTTGGGGTAATTTCTAACGCGGGATCAACATAATTAAACCCCTTAGTAAAACCAGGAATATCTCGATAATCTTGTCCCAATTGCAGATTAGGTGCACGCTCCTTTACCGCATTACTACTGGTTTCTAATTTCAGGTTAATCCCGAAGCGCTCATCTGCCGGCACCACATCATCAATGCCCAACGTTTTTATTATTACTGCTCCACCTATCGAGCCTTTTACTCCGCGAGTCAGTGATGGGCCTTTTTCTATTTCAATGCTGCTAATCAAGTTAGGATCAATGTAATTACGATTATTAGCACCGTTATAACCCCGCCAGGTCGTAATCGCCTGTTCAGTACCATCAATGGTGACAGGAACCCGCCCTTGCCCCTGAATGCCGCGAATATTAGGATCTAATGCACCGCTGTTTCTGGAATCACCACTAAATACGCCGACTGCACTTTTTAAAACATCCGCAGGTGAAGCGCCCTTATAGCGCTCTACCAGATCCTTACCCAGGTAAATATTGGTAATATCTTTATCGTAAACTGCATCATAGCCTGCCTGATCTTTTTCGCTGGTAGCTGAAACGTTAATTTTGCCCAAGTCTGCCTTATTTTCAGCAGGCTGTTTCGGTGTATCTGCATCAACACGGTAAGGTATCATACTGTAAGTTAATACCATCACCAATGTTATTTTACTGTATTTATTATTTAATTTATGCATAGTGATTATCTGCCATAGTACGGATTTAAATAACCTATTACTTCAATCAATATCAAAAATATTTTTCAAACTTAATTAACACTTCGTTTTTGTTATATGAGTATAGCCAATCGACATTGCTATTGTTTTTTCTGTACCGATAAGTGATTACCGGAGTTAAGCCAAAAACATCAAATTTAGGCATACTGAGGATGGCCGAATAGAGTTGTTCATTGTCTTTACGGCGTGCACTTAATGGTACACTGTAATCTCCAAACTGCCTCTGTCGTAATGCGGTAAATACCACCGCATTAATTCCCGGATACAACTGGGTAGAAATACCCGCTCGTATGCCTTTCTGTTGATAATCATCCGTTTTCTCAACACTGGTTTTATTAACCCAATCACCACCAGTAAAGGTAATTGTCTGATCAGTTAAATAATAAGATAAGGTGGCATAAACAGAAGTCATATTACCGTCATTATGATTATAAAGTTTATGATAACGAAACTGTTTATATTCACCTTCAAGATTCAATGCCAGATTTTTTGATAGAATATTCATCCATTCAGTTTTCATTCCTGTGGTGCGATAACGAGAATGATTACCAACATGATTAAACTCAATAATTGGACCTATCAGAAAATCATTTTTCTGTGCCTTATAGTTATATCCCAAATAAGCGGAAGTTGTATTTTCATTTTCATCACTATGATTACGATAACTTTCACCATAAGTCATTGAGCGCAAGGATATACCATGGTGACCACTTAACTGATATATCTTACGTAACGTAGCATCATAACTGATACCATTTGCCTTCTTTGCCAAAGGCAACTTACGTTCAACTATACAACTGCCATTTTCAGCATATTCCTTGCAAACAGGAGGCTTATTTGGTGACATATTAGTATTGTCGTTAAAAATATATCCTACGGCAAAAGACCCACGCCAGGCATTACGCAATTCAATCGCATCCTGATAGCTGGTTATATTCTTAATGACTGCTGGTGGTAATTTATTTTCGTTGTCGTGATTTGCCGCAGAAATCTCATTAAACAGTAAACCTGCCTCTTTATTTTTCTGGTTCTCATAATAGACCCTGGCTAACTCCAATTTAGCACGGGTAAAATCAGGTTGCTGGTGCAAAATAGCCTGATAATGCTGTTCTGCCGCTACTAAATTACCCTGCGAACGGGCAAGATTCGCCTGAGCAAAATGTACCAATTGCATGTCATGCCTAGGTAACTTCTGATACATCAACAAAAAGCGCTCTACATCCTTCACTTGTTGATGATTAATAGATAAATACAGCGCCTGACCAACCTCATTCACATTATTCTCAACACTGAAAGTTTGACCATTAAGGACTATCGATAAATGATCAGTATTCTCATTCACAGTTTCATCAGTAACAAGTTCTTTTTCTTGATCCTGCAAATTTCGCTGTACGTTATGCCACAATCTTCTGCCAGCATCTTCATCTGCCAGAACCAAAGAGGGATAAATAAACAAGCAACTGATCAGTATGGTAAAACGGATAATGGGGATATTTAACATCGGAATATCACTGCTTAATAGTCGGACCAATAAATAAACAAAATAAGACAAAGCCCATATGAACTTTGCCTTATTCAATCAATACAAGCTCATATTATGGATTTTTAGTCCCACCAAAGGCGGTATCTTTACTATGATCCGAATTAAATTTAGCCACACCTGCTAAACTCGACGCATTATCACCAAAGAAGTGACCGTTGTTTGTACCGACAACATTTCCAGCGGTTGCCCTACCCACAAATGAGCCATCTGCTCTAATTCTGGAATCAATACCAACAGTCAATGCGCTATTCGCTATTGAACCAGAAAGTCTTTTCTGGCCGAAATCAGCAGTGAATGTCCCTTGCAGAGCATTGCTGCCACTATATTGGTTAATCCCTTTAACTGTATAGGTCGCTATGCCACCAGTTGGTAAATTGGTTGTCACGTCTTTACCGGAATAATAGGCAGTATGAGTCTTATCGTGTACCTGACCGGTTTGTGACCATTCACCAAAATAGACATCAGCATTAGCCACTTTGCTAAAGTTAAATACCCCCATGCCTTTATGGCTACTCGATCCAGGCACAGAAATCTTATGAATGCCATTCGCATCCGCCTCGACATAACGAGCAAGACTTGCAAAGCTGGTAATTTGACCTCTAGCAACAGATTGCACCCCAATTCCAGGCTCCCCACCTGGGGTCGGATGACCACCACCACGCGGTTCAGTTACACCGACTGTAATACTTTGATTCTTAGGATTAAAACTTTGGGTTTGTCCAGAACCAGGCGCAGCTATTGCTTGTGTTACTAATCCACATGTACCTAATACTGCAATTAACACTTTAACTTTGTTCATAGCATATTCCTTATGTTAACTAATTAAATGTTAGAGATTGCTTATTACATAGTTTTAGTACCGTCCGAAGACTGCCGCGCATATTAACGTACTTTTAATAAAAAATGAAATGATAATCATTATCATGAAATTATTATGTGAACTTGTATAAAATGGCAATAAATACACCTAACCATTTAATTATTAAATAAATATTTACCATAACCTTAGTATAATAAGGGAAGTAATCTTAGGTGGATAAAACTAATAATAAGTGTAAAAAAATTAATACACAGTAATATATTCATTAGTTATAATTTTATTTTGAAATTAATTTTCACATTACTATTTTATGCGTAACTAATATAATGCCAATTAGTGATCCAAAATTAATCAAAAAACATTTAACAATTTAAAACAAAAATCAATAAAAGATAATTTATCTTATTGATTTAAATAGGAATAAATTATTATAAAGAATTGAAATATAATTTACATAAAACTTTCACTAATATATTATTTACTAAAACCACTAAAATAGATATATTACCAACACGAATTAAAATATCATTACACCATTATCTCCCTCTTATAATGGGTTTAATAACCATAAATTTAAAAAGTAAATTTTTATTCACAATGAAAATTTTTTATGAAATAAATTTTCAAATGACAATATTGATACTATTTTTATCTTATATGAAAGAATTGAATAAGTTATTTACATAAGTTCATAAAATTCCCTACCTTTTGGTAGGGAATTTACGTAGGTCAGATAGCGTTTAGGCTGATATAAACATCATTCAGGCTCTTTGTATCCTTGCTGTATCAGTATTATGTCCCAATGCTCTAAAATATATTTAGATTCGTTATCTCCCATATCAGCCATTTTCTGAAAATATATTTTCGATTTCTCTAAGTCTTGTAGAACATTACCATCACCATGTAAGTAAGTGACAGCTATATTGTTATATGCTTTTATAAACCCCAAACTTCCTGCTCTTTCATAAAGTTCTATTGCCTTTTTTGCATCCTGTTTGTCACTATCTCCAGATGTATAAGTGCCACCCAACCAATATAAAGCCAACATATGGTTTTTATCCAAGCCTAAAGCTTTCTCATAATAATATTTAGCCATTTGATAATTTCTTTCAGATCTTGCTAATGCACTATCACTATATAGTCTCCCCAACAGAAAATTGGCATCCGCACTCCCTTTCTCTGCCTGTTTTTCTAAGTTATGGAACTCTTCAACGGTTCTAGGTGTTTTCAAAGTGATTTCCTTATCCTCATAATTCATTCCTGTAAACACCGTTTTCGGAATATATTTCTCTATATTTTCCGCATATACATTAGAAGCCAATAAAACCATCATCAAAATAATATACTTCATGATATTGTCCTAAATTATTTACTGGGATATTCTGTGGCTGAATGAGATCATTTTGAATATTTTCAGGAATAATATCTTCATTTTTAGCTGTGAAGTTTTCCCTCTGGTTGATTAATTTATTAATTTCATTATCCTGAGAATAATTCCTATTTTCCCCTTGTTTAAACCAAATATCAATAATATCTGTATTTCTACCATCACTCCAATTAACAGATGACGCTAAGCCATGATAGTTCCCTTCAGAATCAAAATGTTCAATTTCTCCATAGTCCAAATTAATGGACTCAATTCCAACCTCCTCCATACTTTTCAATTCGCCTTGGTCTGTATAAGCATCTTGGTTTTTATCTTGCCATATCTTTAGCGAAGACCACAATAAATCATTAGCATCCAACACACCATCTTTATTAGAGTCTAAATCCAGTAAAGCCTCAAAGCCATTTTTCGCTTTCTTACCAGAAGAAAGTATGGTCTCCTCTCCAAATAGCTCACTTCCATTGTTGATTATACCATCATTATTCTTATCAATAACCAATAAACCATCATTTTCATTTACCCAACCAGTTTTAGTTTTATCGCCATTACCTCCAAAATCAAATTCGATACCTGAATCAATGGAAATTGTCTTAACACCATCTCCATTGAGATCTATCACTATTGGTGTTCTGTATCCATCAGCAATATGCTTTATGTATTCAGCAACACCATTAGGAGTTGAAGACAAGCTCAAATTTATTCCAGCATTTTTAGCCAACTCTTTAACAAAATGAATACAGTTAAAAGCCCCGATATGATAATCCGGAGGCTTTATCTTACCTTCTTTATAATCTTTAACTGTTTGGTAAAGTCTGGTCACGTTTTGATAATGTGGATAATTTCCTGATATAATTGTTAGACTAGATGCTTCTGGATAATCAATACGATCATTGTAAGAAATATTGTCCTTTGGCGTCCAAACACTATCTCCAATACTTAACCCTATAGTGATAGATTCAAATCTATCGGTATTATCATTAAAACCCGTTACCGTCATAAAAACATGACCAAACTTTGATTCAGAGCCATCCTTTAATTTTGATCCTCTTGGGGCTGCATGGATAGTGACTGAATTAGGATAATAAATAGCTTGATCCAGAGAGTCTATCTGTGTAGTTATAGACATATCTTCTATTTTCTTAACAACATAATGCTTAGGGGTATAATTTTTCATTTTTGACATGTTTCTTTAGTCCTTAGGTTATTCTTTAAAAGAATAGTTTTTTGACGAAATATTATAAATAACTATTTATCACTTCATAATTTATAGCTCAAAATAAATTTACCATACCAAATTTCCTGCAAGTAGAAATAGCCAGACTTATTAATATTAAAACAATAAGTCCTATATGTCTTATATTTATTCCGAATAACGATTCTATTATCATCCAATCGTCTTCAATAAATTTTAAATTACTCCATAATAAGAAAATAAACATCCTATAAATAAATCATTTAATTTATTAGCCAACTATAAATCCAAATAAAAACATTAAAAAATCCATTTGCTATAAAAATAATCATTTAGACAATAAAGATTGATAATCACAGATGATAATAATAACCAGGAAATATAGACACGAGTCACCATAAAAGTGACTCGTAAGAGATAATCTAAAATCACAGTGAATATAATATACCCTAAAATATCATAATACATATTAAGAAGTTAATTGAGAAACTATCGTTCTCGTCCTCACCTTTAATATAATAGACAGTAAAATAGAGTTGACAAAAAGACCTAAAACCAAACCATACCAAAATCCTACAATCCCCATGCTATCGGTTACCCAGTTTGTTAAAGCCAAAACAAACCCTAGTGGTAAACCAACTAACCAATAGCCAAATAAAGGCGCGTAAAATACCGATCGGGTATCATGAAAACCACGCAAAATACCCGCTAAAGAGGCCTGAAAGGCGTCGAAGAACTGGAAAAAACAGAATAGAAAAGCCAGGCTAAGTGCAATTATTATAACTGAATCATCGTTAGTGTAGAGTGCAATCAATGGCGCCGCGAAAAAATATATTATAAAGCCAAAAATTGCAGAGACAGATAATATCAAAGAAATCGAAACTTTTATAACACCCATTAATGATGTCCTATCTCTCTGCCCAATATAGGAGCCCACTCTTACGGTCGTCGCGGTCGAAAATCCTGTGATGACGGTGTAAATGATAGTGACGATATTAAGCATAATATTATGTGCGGCAACAGTTTGAGTGCCTAAAGGTGCGACGGACACAGCAACCACATCGAGAAAAACCATTTCAACAAAGAAAGCCAATCCACTAGGAATGCTAATATAAAAAGTCCTCAGTAAATCTTGATATTTTGGGAATTTTAAACGAAACCGATATCGCCGATATTCCTTTTTCAGTAAAAAATAAACAACTAAACATACAGCACTTAGGTTATTAATAATTGCCGTTGTAATACCCGCACCAATACCGCCCATTTCTGGCAAACCAAATTTCCCGTAAATAAGCATGTAATTTAACGGTATATTCAGTAATAAGGCACCAGAAGATAGATACATAGCGACTTTCGTGTCTTCTAAGCCTTGCAAAAATGAACGAAAAACATTAAATATCATCACCCCGGGAACACTAAATGCCATAGCAAGAACATAGCCCCGTGTGATAGCTAAAATATCATCATCTAAGCCTATAAACGAAAATAGTTCGCTAATTAACATTAATAATAAAATTATTGGTATTGAAAGTATCATCGATAGAAACAAATAATTTCTAAGGCTTTCTTTGACCCCTTCTTCATTACCTTGCGCTTTGTGCTTTGCGACATCTGCCGCGAGCATGATAATAGTCCCGTATCCCAATACAAATATAGGGAACCAAATACTACTTCCTAACGTTACTGCCGCTAAATCAGCGGTAGCATAGTGACCAGACATCACTATATCAACCACACCCATTGCAGTACGTGCTATTTGCGCAATAATGATGGGAAAAGAAAGTAAGAACAGTTGTCTTAATTCCTGCCAGTTTGAAAATTTAGACATAAAAATACCGTTAATTTATTGATTAGCTCCAATGTTGATCATACTAACAATAAATTATAACTAAAATCATGCAGAAAAATTTTAAAAAATTTAAAATTATGGGCATACCCTCTATTTTTGTTCAGGAAATAGAGGAAAATAAATCAAGTAACCTAACGAAAACGAACTACTTCACAAGAAATTTTGTGATCTTTCTAAAAGATTAGATATTTATTTAAGTCTTTTGTTCTCATTTTCCATTTTAATAGTTAATGTTACTCGACTTAAGTAGCTTCTGTTTTTTGTGATAATGTCCACATAATTAAAAAATAGCGACACCCGATATATCACTGAGTTAGTAACATTTTTAAATTATTTATTTGATTAATAAAGAATTAGCGGAAATATAATGTCTAATAATAAAATCTTTATTGTTTTAGCGATACTAGCGATGGGGCTTTACACAACTTCAACCGATAAAACGGCTTCTCAACCTGTCAAAACTACGGTGCAAATTCATCCTCAGCTTGGTCAAATTTGCCAGGCAACCGCATCTATCCTATTTAGTCAAAAGACAGAAATCATCAAGATATCTTCTGGGGATAACGATAAGATGGCGTATATGCACTATATTCGACCCAGTGATAATTCCCTGTGGAAAGCTAAATGTCACTTAAATGGCGATCATGTCGCATGGGCTTCCAATAACGTCGATAACATTGGCTGTTGGAGAATTGAAGAAAATGACGAAAAAATCACATTTTCTATCACTGGAAATTCCCTTAAGCTGATAGATATCTATTCCGACGGTTCATCAATCAAACAAATGTACAAGTTAAATTCCTTGTGAACGGCAGTAAGTGGAGCTGTAGTTTTGATAAAAGCCGCTTACATCTATTCATCAAAGATACATGTAATCTTACCGATATAGAGAAGAGACCGAAAATGAAACCAGAAACTCTTGCGATCCACGGCGGATATTCACCCGATCCAACCACCAAAGCCGTTGCTGTCCCTATTTATCAAACAACATCCTATGCATTTGATAATACTCAACACGGTGCCGATCTGTTTGATTTAAAGGTCGAGGGAAATATCTATTCCCGCATTATGAACCCGACTAATGACGTACTGGAAAAACGGGTTGCTTTACTTGAAGGCGGGATAGCTGCATTGTCGGTCGCATCCGGTATGGCTGCTGTCACCTGCGCTATTCAATCCATTGCTGGAGCCGGGGATAACATTATATCTGTTGCCAAGTTATATGGCGGCACCTATAACCTGCTGGCTCACACATTGCCCCGGTTCGGTATTGAAACACGCTTTGCCGACCATGATGATATTGCAGCATTGGAATTACTGATTGATGACCGGACCAAAGCGGTATTCTGTGAATCCATTGGTAACCCGGCAGGTAATGTTGTTGACCTGAAAAAGTTCGCAGAAGTGGCTCACCGTCATGGCGTTCCTTTAATCGTTGACAATACCGTTGCCACACCTGCGCTTTGCCGGCCCTTTGAGCATGGCGCCGATATTATTATTCACTCCCTGACCAAATACATGGGAGGACACGGTTCTACTATTGGCGGCATCATTGTTGATTCCGGTAATTTCCCTTGGGAAAAACACAAGCAACGCTTTGCCATCCTGAATAACCCGGATCCCTCTTATCACAACGTCATCTATACCGAGCAGTTCGGTAAAGCCGCATTTATCGGTCATTGCCGTGTTGTACCGTTACGTAACATGGGTGCCGCGTTATCGCCTTTTAATGCTTTCCTTATTTTGCAAGGGTTGGAAACGCTGGCATTAAGAATGGAGCGTCATACTGAAAATGCCCTGAAAGTAGCTCATTACCTGCAAAATCATCCTCAAGTTAGTTGGGTGAAATATGCAGGATTGCCAGACCACCCGGAACATGAACTGGCACAGCAGTATATGAGTGGGAAACCATCAGCCATTCTTTCCTTTGGTATTAAAGGCGGACAGGAATCCGGCGCCCGATTTATTGACGCGTTAAAATTGATTGTGCGCCTGGTCAATATTGGTGATGCAAAATCACTCGCCTGCCATCCAGCCTCAACGACTCATAGCCAATTAAATGACGAGGAGTTAATTAAAGCAGGTGTACCACACGACATGATCCGCCTGTCAATCGGTATTGAACATATTGATGATATTATTACCGATCTTGCCCAAGCTCTGGATGCATCGAAATAATCTAGCGTTACAATATACCCCGTTCTGATGAACGGGGTTGTATTCACCAGCTATAACTATTTTTTTACTGTATCTATTTCAATTATTTTCCTTTAATCAATGTTGCTGATTTTTATTTCCTTTCATTTTCACCAACTAAAACAAAAAGCAGGGGATAACAAATTAAATCGGTCACCCTGTCGCTAATATTCGATAAAGTGACTTATCCCTACAAAAACGTGTAAAAACGTGTAAAAACGTGTAAAAACGTCCAAGTGTCAACTATTCACGTCAAAAAATACAAGGAAAATAGATGAAAGTTCAGCTAGCCTATATGTTGTTATTAAGCTCATTGTTCTGCGGGTACGCTTCGGCAAAAATCCCAAATGAATTTAGCCCCACGCCATCATTCGAAGATAATTTCAATGGCACAACACTCAATACCCAAAAATGGGATTACCGTGGTTTGGGTGTCAGAAATAATTGTATTAATACTCAATCAGCAGTTATTGTACGGGATGGATATTTAACCATAAAAACCTATTCTGATAGTTCTTCTGGCAAGCTACAAAATTATTGCGGCATGATTTCAACACAAAAAAGTTTCCTACAGTCATATGGCTATTGGGAAGCCGCTGTCAGATTTAACCGTGCCGAAGGTAATCAGGTCGCATTCTGGGTACAGTCACCGACAATGGGTAAGGATCTGACTAGTGCAGAAAAATCAGGCGTCGAAATTGATATATTTGAACACTTAGCTGAAGCTAAACAAGATCAATATAATCATGCTATTCACTGGAATGGTTATGGCAGCGCTCATAAACAATGGTCAAAGAAATCGTCTATGAGTAAACTTGCTGATGGTAAATTCCATAAATTTGCTGTGGCATGGACACCAAATGGTTACACATTTTATGTTGATGATGTTCCTCAATATTTGTCTGGTCTGGAGCAAGTCCCCATTTCAATCGCAAATCAATATATTATTTTAAGTTCTGAAGTACCGCGAAGTTATCCAGCTCAGGGTTACGATCCGATAAATAAAACAACCGCCACATTCGATGTTGATTATGTGAAAGTTTATCCGTATATAGGTAATAAGAAATAATAATCCCTATTGTATTATTTGCCTTGAATATTAAACAAGTATTGGCGTCCAGTTACTGGACGCCATTTTTTCATTAAAATGTTACATTCATTTTAGCCCATATCGTTCTGCCCGGTTCATTTACTGAGGTGTTTGATGAATAACCAAAGGTGCTATTACCTGCAAGGTTGAGGTGTTCGCTGTATTCTTTATTCAGAATGTTGTCGATACCTGTGCTGACTTTAACATTTTTGTTGATCTTATAGGCGACGTTTGCAGAAAGCACGCCGAAGCCCGGACTGTCTTTAAAATCTTTGCCGACAACATTTCCTTGATCTACAGCAATCCGATGCTGGCTGCTAACCAATCGCCACAAACCGGTACTGCTCCAATCACCACGTTCATAAGTCAATCCGAAACGGGCTTCCAGAGGTGGGATCTGAGGCAGTGGCTTGTTATCCGTGGTATTTTCACCCCAGGAATAAGCAAGGCTGGCATCCGTTTTCCAATGATCTGTCAGTTGATAGCCAAAGCCCATCTCTCCACCCATAACATTGGCATTAACATTATCAGCCTGGCTGATGCGGGCATTGGTTGGGCTATATCTAAACAAAATGAAATCATTCACACGCCCTACATAAGCTGACACCCAGCTATTAAAGCGTTCTCCCGTATATTGCGCCCCAATATCAAGCTGGGTAGTTTTTTCGCTTTTCACGCCATCAAAAGCACTGGCGCTGCCTGCCGGACCGAGTTTAGGCGAAAATAGCTCCCAGTAGTCCGGGAAGCGCTCGGTATAACCAATACCGGCATAAAACATCAGCGGAACATCAGCGACAGTATGCTCTAAACGCATAAAACCACTTGGCAAAGTATCATTTCGTTCTTTTTCGCTATTGCCGGCAAATTTTTTCACCAGACTGCGATCAAGACGGGCACCGGTTATCAACTCGCTCTGCTCTGTGGCGTACCAAGTCAACTCGCCAAACAAACCATAGTTACGGAATTGAGCATCCTTTTGCCACACGCTGCCTGATTTATTACGATGGGTATTAGTTTGAGTATCCGCACCACTTTCCAGCTTGAAATCTTGCCACAGCCAGGTGCCCATAGCTCTTCCTCCCACGACACGGCGATCCAGTTGCATCGACATACCGCTGTTCATATTCATGTGCATGCCACACATATGCTTACAGGTTGAAGAAGGCATACTCATGTTCGGAGAACGCAAGGTGATATTGTCCATAATATGGTTGGTGTAGTTGTAGTAAACCTGGGCTTCAACCTTATCAAGGACCTCACCGAGGTTAGATTTCTCAAAACGCACGCCGAGGCTTTCACGTTTAAATTGTGAACCATCCATACTACGCCCCGCATAGCGGGCTTCTCCATCACCTTTCCCGGCGGTCAATTCGAGCAACGTATCTTTATCCGGCGTCCACCCCAGCGCCAGATCACTATTCCACTTATCCCAACGTGAAGGGACACGATACCCACTGCCATCTTTATAATCATGTGAACGGGAGGTATTTCCCATTAAACGTAAATATCCCAATTCATTGCCGACACTGGCATCAACATTGCCATCCCAACGACCATTTGAACCGGTCAACCCGCTGGCATTGAACTTCACCCCCGGCTGATTAAATTTAGGATGTTCACGCTCAAACCTGATGGTCCCGGCGGAAGCACCTGGCCCCCACAACACGGTTTGAGGCCCTTTAATCAGTGTCAGCAAATCATAACTTTCCGGTGAAATATAAGATGAAGGCGCATCCATCCTGCCAGGGCAAGCCCCTTGCATTTCTGCGCCATCAGTCAGGATCTTAAGCCTTGAACCAAACATTCCCCGAAATACCGGATCACCATTGGTGCCTCCATTACGGATTTGTGAAAAACCGGGTATGGTTTTCAGATAGTCAGAGCCATCACTTGCCGGAACTGGCTGACGAGGTGTTTTTGGTGAAGTGACAATCGTCAAAGGTGAATATAAAGGTGCAGTGACGGTAATCACATCGCCATCATTGGTTTTTGGGCCATTCGCATGATCGTGCGAATCTGATGTGATTTCAGCCGCATATCCATTAAAAGCAGCCAGCAGAAAAAGCGGCATTGCTGAGCTAATACAACGGGCCAGCGTATTTTTTTTATAAAAAGAATTTTTTTCAAACATCATCTTTCCTTAATGTGCATCCGCGCTCCGAAGCGATATTGCTATCAAAAGCGGAATACGTTATAGAATCCAACCAAACAGTTTTTGGTATAAGCAAACTTTTCCTGGCTAAGAAATTAGCGGGACAAAGCGTTTTATTATGTTTAAACCGATGAAATTAGATCTGTTCAGGCGGAGCGCGAGGCAACGAATCAGAAAAGATGAAATGCGCAAGGAGGAGAGTTACAGGTTGAACCGGTGGTGACCGTGAAGTCAGCGAAGTTGACCAGAATAACGGTGTATTCGCCAAATCCAGCATCGGTACATGGATAAGAAAGACGCAGTATCCACAGGCAATATCATCCAGCATTGACATGCCGCCACCAGCATGCATACCCATCTGCATTCCATCATGATGGGTAGTGCCCGGTGATGCAGAAGAAATGTCAGAATGAGACATATCCTTGGGCATATCATCGTCAGATGACATCACCGTATGACAATCGGCCACTCTCGATGAATGAGACTCACCAATGCGCGCATGTTCCAGTGACCGGGAGATCACTGGTGCAATGGACAACATCAATATCGCGAATATACCAAGCCAGGCTGACAAGCGGCTCCGCGATGTGTAAATCTGGATCAGCGACAAACCAAGCCTATTCTGTAGAGAACACATTCAGGGAGGGGATTGTACGTATTTAACAGTCAAATGTTAAAACACTTTATGCAGGAATGTCGCTTTGGCGACAAAATTTGATGTTTCCGTACAATTTCTTTGGTTTTTTACCTGTAACGACTTCAAAACATGAACAGTTTGGTGAAATTGCATCCAACAAGCCAGACTCACATTAGCTGATCATCGACTGGTCAAAAAATTGTGTAACAGGATTATAGGTTAATTCCTGCATTTTCCAGAATTAATCCGTCACCGATATTATCGATAAATTACTAAGAAAAAATGGCATCAGGAACCTTGTTGATGTAGCACCCAGCGTAGATATTCCAGATTTCTCAATAAAGTGTTAATTACTTTGCTTGAAAAATGATATAAATAAAGCGGCTACCGCTGTTAACATTATTGAGCCAAAAACAACAAAATCAAGCCAGTTACAATCTAGCCCAATGGAACAACGAGACCTAATCTTATGAACGATCTCACTCGTACTTCCTGTGAAGATTATTATACTAACAATTATAATTGATTCATTACGTTGTCTCATCTTACTTAATTTTCTAATTAAAAACACACAAACAAGTAAAACCAGCACAGTGACAATTACATCAGGTAACATTTTTAATCTCAATTATTTAATATATAAATTCATTATTATCATATCCAGCTAAATTTCACCATGGACAGATAGTTTCATGCTGTTTTCTCGTAGCGTATTGCAATATGCCGATCTCCTTTAAGAAAACCGAAACAGCGTTCGAGAACATTACGGTCCCGATAAACCTGTTCATCAAATTATGCTCAATCATCAGAACTTCCTTTTATACGGAATAGTGCTCTTTATTCTCAATTTCCGCAGATAACCGAGGAATTTGCCTCCAGAATAGCCTTTATCTGTCAACTAACTATCTGATAACGTCCATTACAGTTACTAAGTGACGTCATTCCTTATAATTACAGTAAAACTCTCCTAAACTAATTCAGACTTGTTGACATTTACAAACTCAGTTTTTACAAAAGCTCAGGAGCTTATTTTCCTTTCTTAGGAGAAACTCCAACTAACCCTAATCCGCTTTTCTTAAGTATTTTAATTAGTTGATTCTATCCTAAATAACTTATCATCTTGAGATAGTCTGAGAGTGAAATACTTTTCTTGGTTAAGTTCTGGTGGTAGCTTGTCTTTCAAGATTGAAGCCACATATTGGACATGCTTATGCTCTCGCTCAACTAACATAGCAATTTTCGTTAGTTGATTGTCATGCATGAGCTCCTTCTTATCGTTTAGAAGAAAGTGATAGCATGGAATCCCCTCTTTATCCGCAAAAAGAGTATAGGCTATATCGAAACAGGTAATCTCACCCTGCTTTTTACCCGAACTAAAGTTTGTATTGAATGAACTGAATTTATATATTCTTTGCCCAGTTCGAGTAGTAGTTCGGTCAACCTTTAGTGCATATTGCTCTCCATAAAGCTCCTGAGAAATAGAAGAAAAGTACTTATTTAACTTATTAAGCTGCATTTGAATTGCAGCCTCAAAATCTACAGAAAATAATTTTTCATCAATTTCATTAAGAGATTTATTTAAATTTCTAAGGGTTGTATCAACAGTTAATATTTGCTCAACAATTGTCTCAAACTCCCCCATTCGCCGGTGTTTTTCATTTAACTCTATAATTAAGGATTCCAATTCTTCTAAAGAGCCGCTCTTACTAATTTTTGCGACTAAAGCCTGCTCTTCGTTTAATAAACTTGTTAACTCACTTTCCCTAACAATTAGTTCCTGCTCAAGTGCTGGAACCTCTTTAGCTATATAACGTACCTTCTCATCTACCATCCGATTATGAAATTCTAGCAAGTCCTCGAACGACTTTTGTATATTTGATAAACGTTCAGTTACCTCACCATAGAGCACTTTCAATTGATTAGTATCAATTTCAGTATGGCTGGAGGCTATCTCTCTGATTGCTTCATCAATCAAATTCCGACGAAGTTTTAGCCTACTAATAGCTGAACTAGATACATTAATTTTGTATTTAATCTCATCAAGTGTCTCAAGATCACTTTCAAAGTTAGGATTGATATAAAATGCCGACTTCTTCTCATTTAATTTATCAATCTCGGTAGAAAGCAAAGCCATAGAAGCTTCATATGCAGATCGAGTTTGTTTCGACTCAAGCCTGTTCTTAAAGGACATCTCCATACGAATGCTTGCTAGGAGATTCTGCTTTGTATCACCTTGATCAAAACTACATCCCAAGAGGAATAAATAAAGAGTTTCATATTCATCGTCACGAGTAAATTCACTCAAAGTACGAAGCGTGTTTGTAATGCTCAACTCTTTGTATCTAATATTATGAGAAATAATTTGTGCGAAAGTTGGCTTTTTACCGAAATGCCCAGGAAAAAGTTGCTCAGTAAGTGCCGCCTCAAATTCATCAGCAGTTTTTTGATGCCCATTGATCCTGCGAATAATTTGCTTACGCGGAAGAAAATTCCTCTCAATAACAAGCTCCTCAGCGAATGGGTTATCTAAGTCCGCAGTAAGAGTAAGAGTAACTAAGACAGCTGTGTTAATGAGAAAATTCTTAACAAGCGCATATTCGCTCTTACGATTTTCTGGGTCAGTATAAATTCCTTTACCGTTTGCCCCCAAACAGAAATCAATCAGCATTAATACTGTTGTCTTACCAACATTGTTCCCAGTGGTCTGCTCTGGCCCTGAGAGAGTCTCATCTACGATGAGATTTAAACCAGCGTGAAAAGGAATGTGACGAATTACACCTTCAGAGTTGGAAATTTGAAGTGATTTTAAGAACATGGCACAATATTTCCGTTATCGTTATATGAAATCAAGTCTGCAAGAAATAGCCAATCTAACGCTAAAACGAAAATCTGCATCGACATATCACGTAATTTGCGAGACTCCACAAAGAGATCCATCATACTAACCTCTTTATACTGTCTTACAGCCTGAAGCACATAAGCTCCATTAAAATAAAGGCTATTAGTAGGATGAATGTCTTTAGGCAACAACATTTTCTATGACCTTAGGATTCTTAAAAATACGGCATCTAATGAATGCATCAACAGCAATGACATTCACACAAAGTTCTAGCTCTTCCAGGGGCATTGATACATAATTAGCACTTTGCTTGACTACTGTGACAGCTTGATCAACTATCTTAAAGAATAGTTCATCAGCTGAGTATGTAGTACACAACTTAATGTAACTATTACGTAGCGAATCAAGAACAGATTTACTCTTATTTTGACCAGCCACATCAAACTCTGTATAAATACGGCTTAGTCTGCTGTGGTGAGTTTTGTACTCCTCGACAACCATAGCCGCTGTATTAAGATTGTTAAAAACCAATTTTTCATCAACATTAAATGGAATCGGTTTGTCCACACTCGGCATATCGGAAAGATTTTCTTTCGCTAATATATTTATCACAGCTGCAATGTTCGTTTCAGTGAGAGGATTCTTCACGTCTACCGATGACAATTCCTTGCTTAGAAATTCATAGACTGCTTGCTGTTTGACAATATCTAAATGGAGAATATGATCTAGTAGCGATCTGACATCATGTATGTCAAATATAGGTTCAAACACTAATGAATGAGGATTCTTATAGGAAAGTCCTCTTAACGCACTAGCATCCTTTGAAATAGAAATGAATTTAAAGTTATACCCTGTATATGTTATAAGGTTCTTGGATAGAGCAGACTCAATTTTTTGTTTAGTTGCCGTCGAAGAAACCTGTAACACAATTTTTCGAACAGAGTCAATCAGGTCGATACCTTCAACATTGTGAGTATACCGATTAACATTCTTCAGAGCATACCCAAAGAGCAGATTAAAAAAATGAACGTAAAAGCCTTCGCAATGAAGATGCAAATCGAGTAAGTTCAACTTTCCACGTAACTCGACTCGAGTACATAGAAATGAAAGCTTTTCTTCACACAAATTGAAGTAGGTTGAGCGATTCATAATCTATTGAATACTCCCGAACTTTTTAATGTTCCATGATTTTAATAAAAATCAGCATGTTACTATCAAGCATCCGCTGGTAGTCTGTGATTCTGACATTGAAGATGCTGGCGGGCAAGAGAAAACAACTTCTTGTGATTGCGTTGTGCTGGCCCATACAGCCTTTGCTGGCTGTAAAGTAGCTACAAAACACCCAGCATCTGTATGCTATATAAACAACGAAATACAATGACTCCAGTGAGCGATTTCACCACTCAATGATCCGTTCTTTATGTTGCATCCGCGATCACACGGAGTCTGTAACTCAACCTCCTTTGTTGCAAATGTGGCAGCTCAAGTAACTCAGGATAACGGTTTTGATATGTCTTAGACTTTACGCACCAAGTATTAACCAGAACAACAAATAAATACTACTTTCTCTAATGCCACAACAAAGGCAGCAGTCAGTGAGCAGGAAAGCGGTGATGGTACAAACGTAGATACCGTAAGTTAAGAGAAGTAATTCATAAAAGAAGCATCTCCATTTCCAAGAAATCAACAAGGAAAAAATAAAAGCATCTCAGTATTATGGAAAACTATTCACCGAAAAACAGCTTCCCGAATGACCTCCAGTGAAGCCGGATTTTCAATCAGAGAAATATCACCAGGCTCACGCCCTTCACATATTGCCTGCATAGTTCGACGCAACATTTTTCCTGAACGAGTCTCGGGAAGCTGGGACACGAAATATACCCGTGCCGGGCGGCCCACGCTGCCAATTTGTTTGTTCACCAAGCCCATCAAGGCCTTTTCCAGAGAGGAAAAATGTTCAGCATTCTGGATTTCCCTCCCATCCTTGAGAACGACAAAGGCAACTAGTGAATACTTTCTCACTATTCGTTTCTGTTGAAAGCATGATGAGCGCTTTGGCGTCAGGCTGGCTTTCCAGCCAGCGATCCAGTGCGTTGTAACATAGGTTGGTTTTTCCCCCGCAAAACCAGCGGGCAAAGGGAGGGTTACTGTGATCCAGAACCTGTTCAAAAGGTTGTTGCCAGAAAATGCGTTTAGCCTGTTCAGCCCAGAAAGAGTTGGGATCATCAATGGATTGCTGATAAAAAGTTTTGAATAACATAATCTCTCCTGGTACTGCGTAAAATGATAGAGCAGCACTCAGGGAGAGTGACCGCCGATGGCATTTCAGATTAGATAACGTACAAATCAAGGTATTCGTTTACCGGCATGTTTTCCAGTAGCTGACGGTCAAGGGAAACAGACAGAATTTTCCTCTGTTGTGTTTCAGGAAACTGGCGTGCCAGGTTGGTTCTGAATTTTTCCAGCAATAATGGCATGCCTTCTTTACGGCGGCGAGCATGGCCGATAGGGAATTCGACTTTGACTTCATCAAGCTGGCTGCCATCTGTAAATGTAACGGTTAATGCGTTAGCAATAGAGCGTTTTCCCGGATCGTGGTAATCACGGGTAAAATTGACATCTTCAACACACGCCATTTTTTCCCGCAGTGCATCAATACGGGGATCTGCCGCAACGCTATCTTCATAATCCGCAGCGGTGAGACGGCCAAAGATCAAAGGAACCGCAACCATATACTGAATACAGTGGTCTCTGTCCGCAGGGTTGTTTAACGGGCCTTGCTTATCAATAATCCGAATACAGGCTTCATGAGTACGAATAGTGATTTTTGCGATGTCATTGATGGTCTTGCCAGCGTCTTTCAGTTGTTGACGCAAGCTTATTGCCGCTTCCACAGCCGTTTGTGCATGAAATTCCGCCGGGAAAGCGATCTTGAACAACACATTTTCCATCACATAAGAACCATAGGCACGTTGGAATTTGAAAGGCCGCCCATTGAACAAGACATCATAAAATCCCCAGGTCTTTGCAGTTAATGCCGAGGGATACCCCATCTCACCCTTTTGTGCCATGAGAGCCAGACGAACCGCGCGGGATGTCGCATCACCCGCCGCCCAGGATTTACGTGAACCGGTATTAGGGGCATGACGGTAAGTTCTCAGCGACTGCCCATCAACCCAAGCGAGCGATACTGCACTCAGGATCTCTTCCTGACTCAACTCCAGCATTTCAGCAACAACGGCGGTCGAAGCCACTTTTACCAGAACGACGTGATCCAACCCGACTTTATTAAATGCATTCTCCAGTGCAAGGCATCCCTGAATTTCATGCGCTTTGATCATGCCCATCAAAACGGCTTTGATCGTGAGCGGCTTTTTGCCACAAGCAACCGCATTTCTTGATAACCAGTCAGCTACTGCCAATATGCCGCCAAGGTTATCGGATGGATGTCCCCATTCAGCCGCCAGCCATGTATCATTAAAATCCAGCCACCGAATCATCGTACCAATGTTAAACGCCGCCTGTACGGGATCAAGCTGGAACTGCGTTCCTGGTACACGCACACCATTAGGCACAACCGTCCCCGGTACAATAGGCCCCAGCAGTTTTTTACAGGCCGGGTATTCCAACGCCTCCAACCCACAGCCTAACGTATCCAGAAAACAGTAATAGGCCGTTTCATAAGCGATGGATGATGTGATCGGGTATGCCATAACATAATCCACGATATCCACAATCACCTGATCATATTCAAGACGGTTGTTTACAACAGAGGTAGACATAATAATTCCTTGTAAAAAAAACATGAATGCAGGAAACACCGCACCAAAAATAACGTTATCCACGCTCACCAATTGGCGTAAATACCCGATTTTCCGGCCCGGTATAATTGGCCGAAGGGCGGATAATTTTGTTATCAATACGTTGTTCAATGATGTGAGCAGCCCATCCCGATGTGCGAGCAATCACAAACAACGGTGTAAACATCGCCGTCGGTACGCCCATCATGTGATAGGAAACCGCAGAAAACCAATCAAGGTTCGGGAACATTTTTTTATTAGCCCACATCACAGATTCCAGTCGATCCGCAATATCAAACATTTTGGTTGTTCCGGCCTCTTTGGAAAGTTGCAGAGCCACATTTTTAATCACTTCGTGACGGGGATCTGAAATGGTGTAAACCGGATGACCAAAGCCGATAATGACTTCTTTCCTTGCCAGACGCTCAAGGATATCTGCCTCTGCTTCGTCAGGATTTTCATAACGCTGTTGAATTTCAAAAGAGACTTCGTTTGCTCCACCGTGTTTTGGCCCTCTCAGTGCACCAATCGCCCCGATAATGGCGGAGTAGATATCCGTGCCGGTTCCTGCGATAACCCGGCTGGTAAATGTCGAGGCGTTAAACTCATGTTCGGCATAAAGGATAAGGGATATGTGCATAGCTTCTTCCCATGATTCACTGGGTTTTTTACCATGCAGGAGATGAAGAAAATGCCCGCCTATCGACTCATCATCGGTTTCTACCTCAATACAGCGTCCGTTGTGGCTATAGTGATACCAGTAGAGCAACATGGAGCTAAGAGAGGCCAGTAATTTGTCAGCAATATCACGCGCACCCGCAAGATTGTGATCGTCTTTCTCAGGCAATGTGCAGCCAAGAACAGATACACCTGTACGCATGACATCCATCGGATGAGCGGCGGCGGGCAATGTTTCCAGTGCTGCCTTGACGCTACCCGGCAGACCTCGCAGTGCTTTTAATTTCGCTTTATAGGCGGCGAGTTCAGCACGGGAAGGCAATTTTTCGTGGATCAACAGGTACGCGACTTCTTCAAATTCACACTGGGTTGCAAGATCGAGAATATCGTAGCCACGGTAATGCAGATCGTTACCGGTTTTTCCAACTGTACAGAGTGCAGTATTACCCGCACTGATCCCCGAAAGGGCAACAGATTTTTTAGGCTTGAAAGCAGTTGACTCAGTAATCGTGTTCTGTTCGCTCATTGGTCTCACCTCTACTGTTTTTTATGCCATATAACGTGATGAAATTGGGTGGAACTGTCCGTCATTGAGATTTTTTCTGGGAGAAAAGCGCATCCAGTTTTTGTTCAAAATCGTAGTAGTTGATACTTTCGTATAGCTCGTTGCGAGTCTGCATCATGCTGATCACATTTTTCTGTGTCCCTTCGCGGCGAAGTGTAGTGTAAACCTGCTCGGCTGCCTTATTCATTGCTCGGAAAGCAGAAAGCGGGTAAAGCGCAATGGAAACATCCACACTTTTCAACTCTTCGGTAGTAAACAGTGGCGTCGCACCAAATTCAGTGATGTTGGCGAGTATTGGTACCCCGGTTGTTGACGCAAATGTTTTATACATGCGCAATTCCGTGATCGCCTCGGGAAACAGCATGTCTGCCCCAGCTTCGATATAGGCTTTAGCCCTGTCAAGAGCCGCTTCCAAACCTTCAACAGCCAAGGCATCAGTGCGGGCCATAATGACGAAATTCTTATCAATACGGGCATCGACTGCGGCCTTAATGCGATCAACCATTTCCTCTTTGGACACAATTTCTTTATTCGGGCGATGACCACAACGCTTCGCACCGATCTGATCCTCAATATGCAACCCCGCAGCGCCGGCTTTAATCATTGAGCGCACGGTGCGGGCCACATTAAAGGCAGAAGAACCAAAACCGATATCAGCATCCACGAGCAATGGCAAATCACAGACGTCCGTGATACGGCGGATATCTGTCAGCACATCGTCCAGCGTTGAAATCCCCAGATCAGGCATACCCAATGAACCCGCCGATACACCGCCGCCAGAAAGATAAATGGCTTTATAGCCCGCCCGTTTCGCCAGCAACGCATGGTTGGCATTGATGGCGCCAACGACCTGTAATGGAGATTCAGCTTCTATAGCCTGACGAAATGCCAAACCGGCAGAGGAAAACGGCATACATAACCTCATTGTTATTAGAATGAAATACATTTGTTATAAAGCAATGTGTGTGCCAACCAAGTAAAGAATGGCTAATAAATTTAAAAATAAAGATAAGATTGAAATTAACATATTGTTTTTAAATAAAAAACAACATTAAGCACATTGGTTAATCTTGTAGGAAAGCATCATTGATACAAAAATGTTCTTGTTTCATAATGAATCAATTTTGTTTCACAAAATATAATTGAAACATTTTTGAAACATAGAATTGTTCTGGTGGGAAAAATAAAAACAGCACACAAAATATTAGGAGACCGGAATGGCAGAAACATCATCAGCAGGGCGTGATAACAGCGACAAACCGATCATTTGGACGGTATCCATTTCCCGCCTTTTTGATCTATTCCGTGACATCACGCCGGAGTTCGATCATCAGGCGAATATCACGCCCATCCAACTTGGCTTTGAAAATGCGGTTCAGCATATTCGTAAACGGCTGACAATCGAACGTTGTGATGCAGTGATCTGTGCCGGCTCTAATGGCGCCTATCTGAAAAGCCGTTTATCAGTGCCTGTTATCATTGCAGAGGCCAGCGGATTTGATTTTATGCAGGCACTGGCCCGTGCACGACAAATCAGTTCCCGCATTGGTGTTATCGCCTATCAGAATACATTGCCTGTGCTGGAAGAATTTCAGCAACGGTTCAACTTGCGTATTGAGCAGCGCAGCTACATCACGGAAGAAGATGCTCGGACTCAGATCAATGCATTAAAAGCTATCGGTATTAAAGTCATTGTTGGTGCCGGGTTGATTACCGATCTCGCCTATGAGGCTGAACTTGTCGGCGTCTTTGTCTATTCTGCGGATTCTATTCGCCGGGCATTCCATGATGCACTGGATATCGCCAGAATGACCAAGTTTAGTCAGGCTTCAATTTCGGCTTATCCAATACAGGAAACCCTGCGCACCCGCCACACCCTCAATGATATCCGGGGAAATTCAGCCGTGATGGAGCACGTGCGCAACACCATCATGTTATATGCCCGCTCGCCTGCCACGGTTCTGATACAGGGGGAAAGCGGTACAGGGAAAGAGCTGGTGGCACAAGCTATTCACCATGAATATGCTCTCCGGTATGGTCCGGTTGCAGGTAAACATCAGCGCCCGTTTGTTGCCGTTAACTGTGGCGCCATTGCTGAATCCCTGCTGGAAGCTGAATTGTTTGGTTATGAGGAAGGGGCTTTCACCGGCTCACAGCGTGGAGGACGGGCAGGTCTTTTTGAAGTTGCCCATCGGGGCACACTATTTCTGGATGAAATTGGTGAAATGCCACTGCCTCTTCAGACGCGGTTATTGAGAGTGCTGGAAGAAAAATCTGTCGTCAGAGTGGGAGGACATCGCCCTATTGCTATTGATGTTCGGATCATTTGCGCCACACATTGCGATTTGGATACCTGGGTTCAGGAAAGGCGTTTTCGGACTGATCTATTCTATCGCCTGAGTGTATTGAGGATCAATATTCCCGCTCTCAGAGAAAGGGGCAACGATATTGGTACATTGGCGCTGGAATATTTGCGACGGGCGTTTGCCGCATTGAATTTGCCGGTATCGCAGTCAAGAGTACAAGAGCTTTCTGCTTGTCAGGAGGCATTGCAAACCTATCATTGGCCCGGTAATGTCCGGGAACTGCGTAATCTTATGGAGCGAATTGCGTTATACCTCAGCGCCCATACTGAGCATATATTGACACCTGAATTGATATTGGCTCTTTCACCGGAGCGCCAACCTGCACTTAAGCTGATAGAAAAAAGTACAAGGCCCTCTCTGGCGCTGCAATCTTCACTTGTTACCCCACCTTCAGCTCATGAAACCCTGAAACGGTTTTCCGGCAATCGCCATGCGGCTGCGGAATATCTGGGGATCAGCCGTACTACGTTGTGGCGACGATTGAAACAGGAAATGGCCGGGAATTAATGGTGATGCAAAACGAGAACTCAACATTTTTATCAAAACGCTATTTATAATATGCTTCTGCTATCCCTGACTGTTGTCTATTGAGTCGGCAGATCAAAGCAAATCTTATAGTTTGAATAACATCAGGGAATCGGGTTGTTTGAGGAGAGTTACCCATCGTAAAGTAACGAGACACCTATCATCATTACAGTTGGGATAGCCAATTCATCTAATTACGGAGCTAACAAAGCATGTCCCCAATATCGTTTTACATCGCGATTGTCATCGCACTCATGTCAATCTTTACGCTTATATTCCTCGCTAGGAAGTTAAAAACTATAAGACAAAGACTTTCTGCAAAAGATGCCATTATTGAAGAATATAAAATCCGCTTCAGTGACTACTTTGATGTTGATGAGGAGTGCAAAAAACTCATTTCCGATACCGAGAATGAGAGAAATCGCATTGAATTTGACGCAACTCAACGTCTAGCCAAGATCAATGATGATGTTTTTAAGGCTGAACACACCAAATCTGAAATTGAGACTGATATTCAGTCAATTCGCGATAGTTACCGCAGCAAGAAAGAAATCTATGACAACCTGGTGCGTCAGTTAGCTATCTATAATGAAGATTTTGAACTTGCTGAATTGGGTTTTTATCAACCCCATTTTGACTTCGATGCGAGTGAGAAATTTAAAGAAAAAATTCTCGACAATCGAGACAAACAAAAAAATATACTAAAAAACAAGGGGATATCCAGTGCAATTTATTGTTCAACTGAATGGACCGTTGGCGGTTCACGGGCAGAAGGTAAGAAGCTAGCTACCCGCGCAATAAATATTACAGCCCGTGCCTTCAACAATGAATGTGATGCAGCGATTGCCAACTGTACTTGGAAAAATGCTACAGCAATGGAGGAGCGTATACGTAAAGCTTTTGATGCTATTAACAAGTTGAACGAAACCAACCAGGTCCACATCAGCCGTAACTACTTGGCTCTCAAACTGGAAGAACTTCGCCTGACACATGAATTCCGTCAGAAAAAACAGCAGGAAAAAGAAGAGCAACGTGAATTACGTGCTCAAATGGCTGAAGAAAAGCGGGTTCAAATGGAGATCGAACGCGCGATTCGGGAAGCAGAGGCGGAGGAAGAGCGATACGAACGAGCGCTCGATAAAGCGCGTAAAGATCTGGCTAAAGCCAGCACTGAACAGCGAGCCAAATACGAAGAGCAAATTTCTAAATTGGAGGCCGAAATTAAAGAGGCAGAAGAAAAAGGTCAAAGGGCACTCTCAATGGCACAACAAACTCGCCGAGGTCACGTATATATCATATCTAACATAGGTTCTTTTGGTGAGGATGTTTATAAAATAGGTATGACTCGTCGCTTAGACCCACAAGATCGTATTGATGAATTGGGTAGTGCTTCAGTGCCATTCTTATTTGATATCCACGCAATGATTCGTTCTGAGGATGCTCCTACCCTAGAAAAAGCGTTGCATGATCGCTTTGATAGCCACCGCGTTAACGCTGTTAACCGCCGCAAAGAATTTTTCAATGCAAGCCTGAATGAGATCAAAGCTGCCGTGACAGAATTTGCTGGCAACGATGTAGATTTCGTCGAAACTGCTGTAGCTAAAGATTACTACGAAACAAAAGTAATGCGTGAACAAGAATTGATAAAATCTGGATCACAGGATGGTAAGAAAGTGACTAACACTAAAATCCCTGAATTCGCAGATGCTATCTGATCCATACTATTAAGAACCATGCTGGTGGTTCTAACCTCTTTATCAACGATAGAAACACCAGCTTGAACGCTACCTTAGATATAAAACCCAGAAACGGCAGTCAAATCTAATAATATGTGAGTAGACCTAATTGAGGCTGATTGAGGGACTGGAAGTCACTCTCAGTTATCTCAATGATATCGGGAAGCATAGCATCTATTTTTTCATGTGCGTCAGGTACAATGACAGCTATGATTTGAAATGTATCCGATCGCTCCCAATGCCTAGCATAAACAAGATAGTTATTGCTTACGCGCAGACTGCCTTATGTCCGAGCTCCAGAAGCCTTCTCCAGGTGCCTTTATGTGAATCTTGAGGATTCCTGATGATTGGGCATTTTGGTTTCTTTCAAAACCGCCATTTCTTCCTAACCTTCCCGAAACGGATCCTCCGTTTAGATAAAGCGACAGTTCCCTTGCATATCCTTGAATTGTTGTATTAGAGGCTAATGACGCGTGAATAGTGACGTTTGCCATTAACGCCACCCCGATGTTTTAATCCTAAGTAGTCTCCTAGACGCTGATAATGCCATAGCAAAACTTTCTTCAGTGCCTTCAACGCTGCTTTCAACCGTCGGGATCGGAGATGTGAATTGTTCAGCAATCAAAGCAATATTGAGATACGCATTTCTCAAGTTAGATACAGCTCTAATAGACTCAGATTTATTAGTCTGTATCGAAGAGAAGTATGGTTTCCATGATGGCGATGTTTCAACCAGAGAGAAAACCACTTTCAGGGTTTCAATATGTGATGAAAGAACTTCTGCTCTATCTCTAAGTTCATTAGGGAAGTCAAGATTTATGGCAAAACCGTTATCTCTGGTTTCATCATACTCGTTAAGAGAATTAATTATCTCATTACACTCATAAAGCTTTCTATTTACGCTGTTGATAGCAATAGTGACTTTATCAAATGAATGCCTCACTTCATCCGGATTTACAAGCGCACCAGAAGATACTAGCTCTCCATTCATCTGAACCAGTGGTGATACTATCTGTTGAGCAACCCGCGAAATAGAACCTATATCCGTGGCTGCCAACGCAAGAGTTTCGATACCAGTAATCATTTTCATACACCTCATTCTATATGTAAGGCAGATCCCGTTCCGCTGTGTAGCTTATAAGCTCATTACATCTCAACCCAAACATTCTATCAAGCCTTACGGAATCTTTCATAGCTCAACAAGGCTAATAAACTAAATAACCTGAGCTTCATATGTGGTTTTCCCCTATATTGCAAGAAAGTTTTTCAGAGGAGAGATTTCGGATAAGCCGGTAGCAATCAGAGCAGTCGTGGCGGTAACAAAGCAGCAAAAGCCTCTGATATATAAGACCATTTTAGTGATTCAGCGAATATGCAGGCTGTAACGTGAGTGAACGTTGAGCAGGCCTCGAAAAACGCAATGTGGAGGCTGACCCACCAAAATATCGGGGAAAGTTGCCAGTTGGATGCGTTAGAAGCGCACATTCGGTTCAATGAGCTGTATATGGAAACGGGATCAGGGTTAGGACAGTAAGGCACCGTCAATCGAGCTCGCGTTTGTTTCACAATTACATTCTGACAGGAAAAAGACTCAATAAATCCTACTCCAACTACAGAAATCACTAAATAAATCAGCTACAGTATATCCAGCTTATTTGCCGTGGCATTCAGGGAATAGCCTGTTACTGAATTACCTATTATTGATGGAATTCGGTTAAGTCATTCAGCAATGAAATATTGTGAAAAACCTGATTTTTTTAAACTAAAAATCTGGTATATTTCTGCACTTATTAGTCGAATCCGTCCTTTGTGAATAACGATACATTTGGAATGATATTATGAAAAGATATTTAAGAGCATCGGTTTGTTTAACAGATACTGAACAAAATGTTCTTTTTTTGTGCAAATGATGATGATTACTGGATCTTACCTGGTGGCGGAGTGGAAGATGGTGAGTCATATATTGAAGCTGCATCCAGGGAGTTAAAAGAAGAGCTTGGGCTTGATATGAAAACAGAACAGTTTGAATTTCATCAGGTAATAGAAAATTTTTATGAAAATAAAGGTGTCCCTATTCATGAAATAAACTTCATATTTAAAACTAATGTTGAAAAAGATATTTCATTTTATTTAGAGCACGGAATAAGAAGAAAATTAATTTGGCTGCCAATAACAGAACTCCATACGTTGAAAATAATGCCAAATATAGTTATTGACGCAATATTGGGAAAAACAACGAACTACGTTGTGTCTTTTAACTAACAATTTCTGAAGGAATAAGAAATGATTTTATATTACGGCCTGACATTGCTAATAAACAGAATTAAAAAATCAAGACTGTAATTTGTATCGTCACAATGACAATAGTATTTATCATAAATTATTGAATTATAAGGATAAAAAAATAGATTCCACTCTTTGTAAAAAATCACTGCTATACTTTTCTCGAATATAGTTTAAGGCTATCTCCTTACCCAGTCTCTTAATCAGAAAATCTGATTAAGAGACTGTACTGAGCGAAAGTTTATGGCAGATTTTACTAACAGATAAGTAGCTGATGTACTAACAATATTAATTAACTATTTCTCTGAATATGATTTTACAGCAGATTTCAACGCCTCAATATCTGAAGAACAGAGATATGATTTTAAAGCATTAAATTTCTTTTCTGACCAATCATATATTTTTAACCTAAGCAGCTCATTTATAATATGTGGTTCAAATCGGTATTTAACTAATTTCGCAGGCGTTCCAGCCACAATACTGTATGGCGCAACATCTTTAGTGACGACGCTATTAGCAGCGATTATAGCACCTTCACCAATGGTGACACCTGGCATAATCATTGAACGCATACCAAGCCACACACCATCATGAATATGCGTGTCACCTGTGCCTGCATAGGCCTCTTCGATGAATTCCATGAATGGATATAAACAGAACCAATCTGCTCTGTGCGTATTGTTTCCACCCATAAGAATGATGGTTTCAGCAGCTATGCAAACATAATCGCCAATATACAATTTATCAATTGGCCACTTAGACTCCCATTGAAGACTGACTTTATCACCATACAAATAGCGAACGACAGACTCTTCAAAACCACCACTCCAGCAATCACTATAGTAGCTATGGGTTCCTTTGATGATAATATTTTGATTGGTGACAATTTCATGTAAAAATTGAGTTTTTGACCAATGTTTTTCTTTCATGGTAAACAACCTCTATTGATTATTTCTTTACCATAGAATGCTTTCCATGGTGATGTATCCGCATTCAAAAACACATCACTTCTAGCTGATTCGAGGTTGATTTAATAATAGGATTTTTTTCATATTAGACAACATGTTTTCAATGTGAACGAGGTGAAGGACATAGAACAAAATACTTGATATATTAAATTTATTCTATTTTTGATTCTATACATATTTCTATATACATTGTTTTTTGCTAAAAAACCTCAAAAATATCGTTTTGCTGTTGTTATATTTTTCAATATGTGATTTATATCTCATATTTTCACAGTAAGGTTAGTGTGCTATGTGCTAATCGTTCCAGGTAATACATAACCTCATTTATTCCTATGGCATTTTAAATGAAAAAAACCGTGAAGTTAAAAAAATGGTCGAATTAAGCAGCCATTTTAATCTCAGGGCTTTGTATAAACATTTATTATTTTTACGAAAAATATCACAAATTAAAGCGGATTATTATTGCGGTTTATTGCGAACCCTGCGCTCAATAAGTTGACCGCGTTTATCAAAATAAGGACTAGGCCAGATTTCAGAGGGATGGATTTCAAGATAATTAACCCGAATTCTGTTTAAGCCGTTACTGAAAAATCGTCTTCCGAATAGAAAACTTTCAGTGATGGCTTCTTCCATTTAAGGCAATAAGTAATCAAACCGCCTAAAACGGTCAACATAATGACCAAACGAGGATAGCTGAGCAAGGTGGGAAAATCGTTGTGGTGATATTTCCAAATATGTTCTAGATAAAAATTTTTAAAATCCCGGTAATGTGACAGATGAAAAAGGATCAAAATGGTCATGATTTCACTGGGATACATGTGCCCCTGTCGGCGGTGTAAACGATGCCGCTATCGGTTTTTGGTGTGCACCAAGACTTTGCTCCTGGAACAGGCTTCTCGTCAATTTCTTATCCAGAATTCGGGTTAATTACAGTCTGTTGTTGTGTCCAAATCTATTGAAACACATCAATTTGTAAGCCGAGGAAAGGTAAGATAATGATACAAATGGAAGAGGGAGAAATAGCGCACCAACCATCTAAACACCAAGGTGTCTAGATGGCCGGTAAGTAGTTTATGATAGCTAGAGTAGCAGATCGACTGTTGTGTATTAGCTTACACCTATATTTGCCCACCTACACCTTTAAACTTTTCAACAAATGCAGCAATTTTCTGGAAAACGGTCTGTTTTTTCGTTCTGTATTCCGGGTTAAGTGGACTTAATTTTGGTAGTGTTGAATTTAGCTCTGTGCCGTTTTCACTTGCATATTCTCGTTTTAACGATGCTGCAATATAACGCTTAGCCGCATCTTCATTTAATTTCTCCGAGCTAATTAACTCTTCTGCTTCACGTTTTTGTTCAGCTTGAGCAAATTTGAAAAATTCATCAATAATACTGGCCTTGTCGATAATTTCGTCCAAGTTAGTTTGATTAATGAAATCAACAATTAGACTTTCTTTTGCTCGATTGCCAAGGCTGGAACGAATTAAACGGCGAACTTCATCAATTAACTCTGCCTTATTTTTATTCTTTTTATTGTTTTCAAAAATCAACTCAAGAATGTAATCTAAATTAATTTCCTGCGATTTGAGCAAGTCCACTTCAAAGACGACATCATCCCAGTCAATAGTAGATTTGTCTTTCTCGTTAGACGACTTTTCACGGCGTAACCAATCACGCGTATCATTATAGGTTGAGCGATAATCTTGAATAGTACGCTCAGTTGGCATCTCAATCGCTTGCATCGTGGCGATATCTTCATCACTCAGGTAATATTTAGCTTTAAATGTCTCAACAGCCTCCGGATTACTAATATCTACATGCTGTAGAGCCTTTAATCCTGCAAATTCATCGTAGTTTTGCAGTACATTCTCCGCACGCAAATATTCACCAAATAATTTGGCAAAGTCCTTTTTATCTTGCTCTTTAACAATATCATCAGGATTAGGGAAGCGTCTTTGTAGTTCAGCCACTACGTCCAAAAATCCACGGCATGCTTCGCCAGTGATTAAATCGGTAAAGCCTTCCATGTATTCTTTATAGCTTTTTTCCAGCACTATGTTTTTGGTGTTTTTATCACCAAATAAAGTGATGGCCTCAACCGTAGCCTGTTCTAAATCACGGAAGGTTACGATATTTCCAAAGGTCTTAGTGGCATCATAAATACGGTTAGTGCGCGAAAAAGCTTGCATTAGACCATGGTAACGCAGATTTTTATCGACAAACAAGGTATTCAATGTCGGCGCATCAAATCCTGTTAAGAACATGCCAACAACAATCAGTAAATCTACTTCTTGATTTTTCACTCGCTGAGCAAGATCTTTATAGTAGTTTTGGAAACCTTTACTATCCACACCAAAATTCATTTTGAACGCTGCATTATAATCATCAATAGCTGCGCTTAAAAATTCTTTGGCGCTGCTATCCATTGCGGAGAGCTCAAAACTTTCATCAATAATCTCACCAATAGCATCTTGCTCTTCATTAGCGGCGAAAGAGAAGATGGTGGCAACATTAAGCGGTTTTCTGCTCGTTTTATTTTCATCAGCCTCTTTTTGTAAATTCTTAAACGCTTCATAATAAGCTTTGGCAGCATCCACACTACTGACAGCAAACATAGCATTAAAACCCTTGCCTCCGGCCTGGAGACGATGTGTTTTTTGCCTGAAATTGTTTAAAATATACTGAGAAATTTCACGAATACGAACGGGGTGTAAAAAAGCTTGCTTGTTTTCTGCCGCTGTTAATTTTTTCTCGTCTTGTTCTGTTTCAATGGACTTAAACTGTGGTCTTACATCGTTATAATCAACTTTAAACTTCAATACTTTTTCATCACGAATAGCATCGGTAATCACATACGAATGTAATTCTCGGCCAAATACACTACTGGTGGTGTCTGCTCCTAAAGCATTTTGCGGGAAAATTGGCGTGCCCGTAAAACCAAATTGATAATACTTTTTAAATTTCTTCTTTAGGTTTTTTTGTGCTTCACCAAACTGGCTGCGGTGTGCCTCATCAAAAATAAACACTACTTGCTTATTGTATATTAGTAAATCGCTTTCACTTTTTATTAAGTTATTAAGTTTTTGAATGGTAGTAACAATAATTTTATTGTCATCTTTTTCAATATTCCGTTTTAGCCCTGCGGTACTCTCCGAACCATTAACGCTTTCAGGTGAAAAACGTTGATATTCTTTCATGGTCTGGTAATCCAGATCTTTACGATCGACCACAAAAAACACCTTATCGATGAAATCCAGCTCAGTAGCCAAACGCGCCGCTTTGAAACTGGTTAAAGTTTTACCCGACCCCGTGGTATGCCAAATGTAGCCACCACTTTCAGTATTACTCCAATTCTTAGCCTGATACGCACTTTTAATTTTCCACAAAATACGCTCAGTAGCCGCTATTTGATAGGGACGCATCACTAACAAAGTATTGCTAACATCAAATACGGAATAATGAATTAACACATTCAGCAAGGTATTTTTCTGAAAAAACGTGGCTGTGAAATCTTTTAAATCTTTAATCAGTGTATTATCAGACTTGGCCCAATTCATGGTGAAATCAAAGCTGTTTTTATCACGCTTAGTCGTATTAGCAAAATAGCGCGTGTCTGTACCGTTTGAAATCACAAAAAGCTGTAAGTATTTAAACAATGAGTTTTCTGTATTAAAGCTTTCTTTACTATAACGGTGTACTTGGTTAAAAGCTTCGCGAATAGCAACTCCACGCTTTTTAAGCTCAACCTGCACCAATGGCAAGCCATTAACCAAAATGGTCACATCGTATCGATTCGCTTGCACCCCTGTTTGCTTGAATTGCTTAATAACTTGTACTTTATTACGGGCAATGTTTTTCTTATCCACGAGATAGATGTTCTCGATATGTCCATCATCAAAAACAAAATCGTGGATATAATCGTTATGAATCTTACGAGTTTTGTCTATGCTGTTATCGCTGGGCTTATCTAAGTATTGCTCAGCAAAGCGTTGCCACTCACTTTCTGAAAAATTAACATTATTCAGTACCTGTAATTGCTCCCGCACATTAGCCAGCATGTTTTGGGGCGTGTTTAAACCAGTAACATATTCATAACCTTGGTTGATTAAATCGTCGATCAATTCCCGTTCTAAATCACCTTCGCTTTGGTAGGTTTCATTTAGCTGCAATTCCTTAGTGTATTTATCAAGTACGATAAAGTTATTTGATTCAGCAACAGTTTTGTATTCGTGCATACTTCACCTATAAATTAGATTCACTCTAGTCTTCTGCTTGTTGGAAGCGGTACATAGTGTTAATTTCATTAACCAGATAGCGCAAAACACGCTTGTCATCTTCCGTAAGCTCAGAGACCTCTTCACCTGCATGTTTTGAATGACTAGAGATATTAATAATTCTGGCTTCATAAGGATTGGGCCTGCCATCATCAGTTTTTGGCAATAAATCACCCCACTTTTTATAGCCAAGAAAAGTAGAGGTTTTTTCTAATATATTTCTTAAAAAGTTGAAGTGATACTTGCTCAATTGACCGTTTTCGATGGCTTTTTCGAGTTCTGACTTCAGGTAAAGATGATATGAGAATGGTGAGTCATTAGGTTGGATTGCTAACTGATATGTGCCATCTTCATGCTTTGTCAGCCTGTATTTCTCAAACCATTTCTTTTTATAACTTTTATCATCACTACTTAGCTCATTGTGTAGCACATTATAGAAAAGAGGATTATGCGTCGTGATGATGAATTTAACGCTAGACTCGTTAGATTTAATCAGTTGAGCAAGATGTACTGCCAACTCAATCAAATGGTTTTCATCTAACGAGCTCACAGGATCATCAATAAAGACGTATTGTAATTGATTAAACTGATCTGTTTCTCGCTCACTGGATTCAGCAACATTCAGCACGCTGATTATTTGCTCAATCAATGTGTAAAATATGCTCCAGATAAAGTTGCTTTCTTCACCTTTTGATATTTTAACATTTTCAGTTCGTGCTTCATTGCCACGTTCGAAAGAAAACGTGACCTCCGAACCATTTTCGCTAAAATGTGGAGTTAATTTTTCATCAGTATAGCGTTGAAAGTTAGCAATGATATTCCGATCTTGCCCTTGGTCTTTCAGCACCCAATCTGTAAATGAATTCGGCTGGATTTTGAGTTTAGGCTCGGTATTCTCAGATAAGTCGTTATCCCAGTAAAACAAGTCTTCGGTAAAGGCGTTGTAATACAAAAAATTAGTACGCGTCAATGATAGTTCTTCATTGTTGCCACCTTCATCATTATCATTTTTAGTAGCAACAAGCTGTTTAAATTCCCGCGAAAGCCGGGTTTTACCCGTACCATTAAAGGCATAGATCAACTGCACTTTCTTGTTGGCATCTTTTAGCTGCTGTGCTATTTCCGTTAGCGTTTTGCTCATATTACGCCTCTACCTCTGGCTTAGGAAAATTCAACAGCAAATTGCGATAATGCTCATATTGTTTTTGGCGCAGTTCAATTTCTCGCGGCAGACCCTCACTGATGGAGCTGGTTAAGGCGTCGAATTTATCTAGGATGGAGACGATGCGTTCTTGTTCGGCAAGTGATTTGACAGGATCTTCCGGATAAGGAATGGGAATTAGATAATTCTTGATAATTCCTGCATTTAGATCAGAACGAGCGCCCTGCCCAAGTGTTTTAAGTTTATCGTATTCATTGCACACCCAATGAAATACATATCTGTAATTTGCACATTCTGGATTAATTTCTAAATTACAACAGTGCTGATTGGTAGTAAGCGGAATTTTGTTTATGGCAGAGCGTGCGGCAGTAGCTCCTGAAATTGCCACTATTACACAATTAGCTGGAATCCATTTTGCTGATGAGTTTTTTACAGCAAGCTCAGTAATTTTTATATCTGTATCAAGGATTTCGTTGAAGCAAACTTCTTGCGTACGCAACCAAGGGATATCGCCATCATAAAAATCTTCCCTAGTTGATAAAGGAGTTCCACCAGAAGAAACTTTTGTCGATATATCTCTCAAAGTCTTCCATTCCACCTCACCTTCTTCAAAACTTAACAACTGGTCGCGATAATAGTTGTACTGCTTTTTACGGGCGGTAAACTCAGCTGTAAGCTCAGCTGTAAGCTCAGCGGTAAGCTCGGTAAAGGCGTCCAAAATGCGGACGATTTCCTCTTGGATATGAAATGGCGGTATGGGGATTTGAAATTTATCAGTATCAGGTGTTGCAATTTGTGGCATTTGCATTTTACTGCCAAGACTCTGAAAATGGGGCTCATTCAATTTTAGTATGTAGTAAACATACTTGATGTTGATTTCGTCATTTTTTGAATAATATGACCACATTTCATTCTTATGAGTAAATGGTTTGTCATAGTACTCAAATTCAATAACGCCTCGAGATTTGACGATAATGGAAGGTTCTCTATTTATATTTTTTGCAGGTATGTCTTCAAAATTTACAAATGCAATAGTCCTTCCACCAGCAAAAACCTTCAATGGAGCTCCATCTTTATGCAACTCTTTCATCTGACCAGCGGTAATCTTTGTTCCTTTGGTACGGACAAGCACTTGTCCCAACGGCTCCCATTTTATTTCTGCACCATCAAGCAATTTTTCCATAAAGCTCATGTTGCTCATCCCTCATTCTCCGTGTCTTCAATCTCAGCAATAATGGCATCAATATCCGCTCGCAGCTGGTCGATTTTTTTAACAGTGATCTTTAATTCGGCATTGAGTTTTTTAATATCAATCTCTTCACGATTGTTTTTGGCTTCTACATAACTACTTACCGACAGGTTGTAATCGTTAGCGGCGATGGCTTCAAAACTGACTGATTTTGCCAAATGTTCAATATCAGCTTTGCTATCAAACACCTGCATAATTTGTTCGATATGATTGTCGGTAAGTATGTTGTTATTGGTTTCTTTTTTAAACAGAGTGCTTGCATCAATAAACTGAGTAGTGGTGTCGGTTTTGTGTTTAGACAGCACCAGAATATTTACAGCAATGGTCGTGCCAAAAAACAGGTTAGGCGCTAATGAGATCACGGTTTCAACATAGTTGTTATCTACCAGATATTGGCGGATCTTTTGCTCAGCTCCACCACGGTAAAAAATACCCGGGAAGCAAACAATTGCCGCGCGGCCTTTGCTGGATAAGTAACTCAATGCGTGCAGTACAAAGGCAAAGTCGGCTTTGGACTTCGGCGCTAATACGCCAGCGGGAGCAAAGCGGTCATCGTTGATCAGTGTTGGATCATCACTGCCAATCCATTTCACCGAATACGGTGGATTAGAGACGATGGCATCGAACGGTTTGTCATCACCAAAATGCGGTTCGGTTAAGGTGTTGCCCAACATAATATTAAACTTGTCGTAGTTAATGTTGTGCAAAAACATATTCATACGCGCAAGGTTATAGGTGGTATGGTTAATCTCCTGACCAAAGAAACCGTCTTCAATAATGTGGGCATCGAAGTGTTTTTTGGCTTGTAATAGCAGTGAACCCGAACCAGCGGCTGGATCATATATTTTATTCACGCTGGTTTGCCCGTGCATGGCGAGCTGAGCGATTAGCCTAGAAACGTGTTGTGGTGTAAAAAATTCACCGCCTGATTTACCTGCATTAGCAGCGTAGTTAGAGATTAAAAACTCGTAAGCATCACCAAACAGATCAATCTTGTTATTTTCAAACTGACCAAATTGAAGCCCTGCCACGCCTTTTAATACGGCGGCTAAGCGGGTGTTTTTGTCTTTAACGGTATTACCTAAACGGTTATTGGTGGTGTCAAAATCGGCAAAAAGACCCTTAATCTCAGCTTCAGATGGGTAGCCTCTGGCTGAGCTTTCAATAGCGACGAAAATGGAATTTAAGTCTTTGTTTAAATTGTCATTTTTATTAGCACTTGCGGCAATATTAACAAACAGCTGGCTTGGGTAAATAAAATAGCCTTTGGTTTTAATAGCATCATCTTTAATATCGTCAGTGATAATATCATCTGAAAGCTCGGCATAGTTGATACTCTCATCACCGCCTTCAATGTAGTTTGCAAAGTTTTCACTTATAAAGCGATAAAACAGCGTACCTAGTACATACTGTTTGAAATCCCAGCCATCAACTGAACCTCTCACATCGTTGGCAATTTGCCAGATTTGACGCTGTAATTCGGCGCGTTGTTGGGTACTTGTCATTGCGAAACTCCACTTTTAATACGTTTTTGAATGGCCATCGGCCCATAATCATCCCAGTATTATAACGAGTAAAGACGTTCTAATCATTTTGAATCGCTACAAGTTTAGTAGTCATCTCTGGATCATTTTGGACTGTGCTTCCAACCTGATAGGCAATCCTGTTCTTGCTGGTTATACTCTGTCAGTGCGCCCGGCATATCCATGCCAAAACGGGTTACGGAAATGGGCTTATTCAGGTTATTTCCTTTCATATAGGCAAGGTAGGCATGATAAAGGTATTTTCGGGGATTGAACGGCATAATTTCTGCATTGCCGATTAACAGACCGTCAGCTTCACCGGATGCAATCAGATAGCCGCAGAAATCGACCAGTGGATCAGTACCGCGCTTGATATCCAGTGCTTCCTCTGATTTCTGTTGCTCTGCCAATAAAAGCTTTGCTGCTTGTGGATCAGCAAAACGATAAGGCCGCTACCATTTCCCGTTTTAAATCGCGATCTCTGATTGGACGCCAGACAATACCGTCATAGTGATGAGCTGTTTCCGAAGCATCATAACACGCTAGTAACACTTCCCCGCGCTGACTGGCTCCCATCTGGCATAATGTCAGCTTGGAAGGCTCAGCATCATTGGACTGTATGCTTACTTTTTGCTTGGTTGAAGTCGGTTGGTAAAGCTCTTGAGAAAAAGCCCGTATTGATTTAAGTTATCTATATTTCAATCAGTTGAAAATAAAAACTCCCTTGGCAGTTATGCCATAGGGAGTTGCGATTTGAAGCTGAATTCTGACTGTTATTTCTGTGGGCGCATTGCCGGGAACAGAATAACGTCACGAATGGTATGGCTGTCAGTAAACAGCATTATCATACGGTCAATACCAATACCCAAACCTGCGGTTGGTGGCATGCCGTGTTCCAGTGCCGTGACATAATCTTCATCATAGAACATGGCTTCATCATCACCTTCGTCTTTCTGACGAACCTGTTCAGCAAAACGTTCTGCCTGGTCTTCAGCGTCATTCAATTCTGAGAAGCCGTTACCAATTTCACGTCCGCCAATAAAGAATTCAAAACGGTCAGTGATAAACGGGTTTTCATCATTACGGCGAGCCAGCGGAGAAACTTCTGCCGGGTATTCAGTGATAAATGTCGGTTGAATCAGGTGGCTTTCAGCGGTTTCTTCGAAGATTTCACACTGAACGCGACCAAGGCCCCAACCTTTTTCCACTTCAATACCAAGTGATTCAGCGATAGCCACTGCTTTGTCCATATCATCCAAATCAGCCATTTTGGTTTCAGGACGATATTTGCAAATAGCTTCTTTCATACTCATTTTGACAAAGGGTTTACCGAAATCAAATTCCTGCTCACCATATTTAACCAACGTATTGCCCAAAATATTTTGAGTCAAAGTACGGAACAGCTCTTCGATCAAAACAATCAGATCTTGGTAATCCGCGTAAGCCATATAGAGTTCCATCATGGTGAACTCAGGGTTATGACGCGGAGAGACGCCTTCGTTACGGAAGTTACGGTTAATTTCAAACACACGTTCAAAACCACCCACAACCAGACGTTTCAGGTAAAGTTCCGGCGCAATACGCAGATACATGTCAATATCCAGCGCATTGTGATGAGTGATAAACGGACGGGCCGACGCACCACCCGGGATCACCTGCATCATTGGTGTTTCCACTTCCATAAAGCGTTTACTGACCATGAAGTTACGCAATTCAGATAAAACCTGAGAGCGAATCTGGAAGGTTTTGCGTGATTCTTCGTTAGCGATCAGATCCAAGTAGCGCTGGCGGTAACGGGTTTCTTGATCAGCCAGACCGTGGAATTTATCCGGCAATGGGCGCAGCGCTTTTGTCAGCAGACGCAGTTCAGTACAGTGAATGGAAAGTTCACCGGTTTTGGTTTTAAACAGTTTGCCCCGAGCGCCCAGAATGTCTCCCAGGTCCCATTTTTTAAACTGTTCGTTATAAATGCCTTCAGGCAAATCGTCACGAGCAACGTATAACTGAATACGACCACCCATATCTTGTAGCGTTACGAAAGAAGCCTTACCCATGATACGACGGGTCATCATACGACCACCAACCGCCACTTCAATATTCAGTGCTTCCAGCTCTTCCTGAGTTTTGTCGTCGTATTGCGCGTGCAAATCTCCTGAAATGTTTTCACGACGGAAATCATTCGGGAAAGCAACACCATTCTCCCGTAAAGCCGCCAGTTTTTCGCGACGGGTTTGCAGTTCATTGTTTAAATCGGGAGCCTGTTCTGCGCCCTGTTGTTGTTTTGACATATTAGTTCCTCATAAGCCAGCTTTCAGGCTTGCTTCAATGAATTTGTCCAGATCACCATCCAGCACAGATTGTGTATTACGTGTTTCAACGCCTGTGCGCAAGTCTTTGATCCGGGAGTCATCCAGAACATAAGAGCGGATTTGGCTGCCCCAGCCGATATCCGATTTATTCTCTTCCATAACCTGTTTATCAGCATTTTTCTTCTGCATTTCCAGCTCATACAGCTTCGCTTTCAACTGCTTCATGGCCTGGTCTTTGTTTTTATGCTGAGAACGATCATTCTGACACTGAGTCACAATGTTGGTTGGAATATGGGTAATACGCACCGCAGATTCGGTTTTGTTAACGTGCTGACCACCCGCACCTGATGCGCGATACACGTCGATACGTAAGTCTGCCGGGTTGATTTCAATATCAATATCATCATCCACTTCGGGATAGATGAATGCAGAACTGAATGAAGTGTGGCGACGACCACCAGAATCAAATGGGCTTTTACGTACTAAACGGTGAACTCCAGTTTCAGTACGCAACCAACCATAAGCATAATCACCTATGATCTTGATGGTCGCTGATTTCAAGCCGGCAACTTCACCATCGGATTCTTCGATGATTTCAGTTTTAAAACCTTTAGATTCAGCCCAACGCAGGTACATACGCATCAGCATACTTGCCCAATCCTGTGCTTCCGTACCACCAGAGCCTGCCTGTAAATCAAGGTAGCAGTTAGCACTGTCATACTCACCAGAGAACATACGGCGGAATTCTAACTGACCAAGTTTGCCTTCAAGCTGTTCCAATTCTGCCACAGCTTCATTAAACGTCTCTTCATCGTCAGCTTCTACCGCGAGTTCCAGTAAGCCTTGTACATCTTCCAGCCCCTGTTCAAGCTGATCGATAGTCTCGACAATCCCTTCAAGTGAAGAGCGTTCTTTACCCAAAGCCTGTGCCCGTTCCGGTTCATTCCAGACATCAGGCTGTTCCAGTTCGGCGTTAACTTCTTCTAAGCGTTCTTTCTTGGCATCATAGTCAAAGATACCCCCTCAGAACCATTGTCCGTTCAGACAGGTCCTGAATGTGGTTTTTTACCGGATTAATTTCAAACATATTTTAGTGTCTTACGTTGTGTAGTCGTAGATAAATGGGATATTTTTCGAACCGCACATTGTAACGGATTTGGCAAAGGGTTTATAGCATTTCAATAGATTTGTCACGTACTCTCATTTGAATACGTGACTATTTTTTAATAAGGCCAAAGATGCTGGATCAAAAGCTGCACATTACGGTTGCCCCGGAATTCATTAATGTCCAGTTTATAGGCGAGTTCCACTTCACGGACGCTGTTATCCGGCCAGCGGGCAAGATCGATATTGAATGCGATACCATCCAGCATCGGCCCACCATTTAATGGTTCTATCATCACTTTTAAATGACGCTCTCCCACAATGCGTTGTTGCAGCAACCTGAATTTACCGTCAAAAACAGGCTCCGGGAAAGCTTGCCCCCAAGGGCCGCCATCACGCAGTATTTCAGCAACTTCCAATGACAGTTCATTCATTGCCAACTCGCCATCACTCCAGATAACACCTTCAAGTTGCGAAATATCCAGCCAGTCCGACATTAACGTGGAAAAATGATGCTGGAATTGTTCAAATTTATCCTGTTCAAGTGACAATCCGGCAGCCATTGCATGACCACCAAATTTAAGTATCAGCCCCGGATTTAAAGTATCAAGTCGTTCAAGGGCATCACGCATATGTAGCCCCTGAACTGAACGGCCAGAACCTTTTAAAATACCATCACCCGCCGGTGCAAAAGCGATAACAGGCCGGTGAAAACGCTCTTTAATTCGGGATGCCAATATTCCCACTACCCCCTGATGCCATTCAGGATGATAGAGCGCCAAACCATAAGGCAATTCAGTGCGGGTACGTTCAAGTTTGTCGCAGATTTGCAGTGCTTCCTGCTGCATTCCCTGCTCTATTTCACGACGGGTATGGTTAAGGCTGTCCAGTTCGCAAGCTATCTGACGAGCCTTTGCCATGTCGTCAGTGAGCAATAAAGCGACGCCAATGGACATATCATCCAAACGACCGGCAGCATTCAACCTTGGTCCAAGAAAGAAGCCCAAATCGCTGGCGGCCAGCTTACAAGCATCACGTTTGGAAACTTCCAGTAATGCGCGGATCCCAGCACAGCAGCGCCCTGCGCGGATGCGGTTTAATCCCTGATAAACCAGAATCCGATTATTGGTATCCAAAGGAACAACATCAGCAACAGTGCCCAACGCAACCAGATCCAGCATTTCTGCCAGATTTGGCAGCGCAATTCCCTGTTTTTCAAACCATTGTTCTTTTCTCAGCGCAGCCCTTAGCGCAGACATCAGATAAAATGTGACGCCAACCCCTGCCAATGATTTAGATGGGAATAAACAATCAGACAGATTGGGGTTAATAATGGCATCAGCGGCGGGCAGAATTTCTCCCGGCAAGTGATGATCAGTCACAATCACTTTCATATGATGCTGATGTGCAGCCACAACGCCGTCATGGGAAGAGATACCGTTATCCACAGTAATAATCAGGTCAGCGCCTTTTTTGACAACCTCTTCTACCACCTGTGGGCTTAAGCCATAACCATCTTCAAAACGATTGGGTACCAGATAATCAAGATTACGGTAGCCCATCGCCCGTAGCGAGCGGATCGCCAGTGCAGTACTGGTTGCACCATCAGCATCAAAATCACCGACAATAACAATGCGCCAGTGTTCATGAAGTGCGGTCAACAATAGCGTTACTGCCTGTTCCACACCACTCAAATGCTGGTAATTCAGTAATCCCTGAACACTGCGTTCCAATTCATTAGCTTGTTGGATGCCACGAATGGCATATAAACGGCGCAATAATGGATGAATCTGTTGTGGAAGATGACTATCATCCACCGCCGGGCGGCGGCGGAGTTGTGTTTCAATATTCACTAAACTTATTTACCACGCTGATCTAATGCTTTTGCCAGCGCTTCCGGCGGCATATATCCACCTAACAAGCTGCCATCTTTAAGAATAATTGCCGGTGTTCCCTGTACGCCAAACTGGACTCCCAATTTATAATGGTTAGCGATATCCACTTTACACTCTTTGATTGGCGAAATGCCCTCATTTTTAAACGCAGCATCCAGTGATTTTTGTGGTGTTGCACTGCACCAGATAGATTGCATATCTTTAGCGGACTGATGCTGCATCCCCTGACGCGGGAATGCCAGATAGCGAACAGTAATGCCAAGTTTATTGTACTCTTTCATCTCTTCATGCAATTTATGGCAGTAACCACATGTAATATCAGTGAAAATAGTAACAACATGCTTCTCTTTCGGCGCTTTGTAAACAATCATTTGGTCTTTCATCGCCTCCAGCTTTTTCATCAACAATTGATTACTGACATTCACCGGAGTACTGCCACTGATATCGTAAATCGGCCCTTGCAATAAATATTTGCCGTCATCAGACAGATAAATGATACCTTGCTCGGTCACTACCGTATTCAAGCCAACAATCGGTGATGGCTGGATATTTTCTGCCTTGATCCCCAGCTTTTGCATCGCTCCACGAACCGCACCATCATCAGCAAGCGCATTTCCACTAAATAAGGCCAGCAAAAGAGGGAAACATAACACGCTTTTTTTCATTTTCAGTTCCTTTAAATCCATGCTCACCCACGCGGATGATGTTGTTGATGTAACAATCTAAGCCGCTCGGTTGCGACATGTGTATATATTTGTGTTGTGGATAGATCGCTATGCCCCAGCAACATCTGCACAACCCGTAAATCAGCACCATGGTTAAGCAAATGCGTTGCAAATGCATGGCGCAAAACATGAGGAGATAACCGTTCAGTATCAATACCAGCCAATACAGCATAATGTTTAATGCGATGCCAGAAAGTCTGTCGGGTCATTTGCCGCCCCCGGTTACTGGGAAAAAGCACATCCAGCGTGGCACCATTCAGCAACCCGGCTCTCCCATACTCCAGGTAATTCTCCAGCCAGTAAACGGCCTCTTCGCCTAAAGGTACCAATCGTTCTTTATTCCCTTTACCAATGACTCTCACCACGCCTTGGCGCAAACTAACATCAGACAGTGTCAACCCCACCAATTCAGATACCCGCAAACCACAGGCATAAAGCACTTCAAGCATCGCCTTATCCCTTAGCTCCACAGGCTGATCTGTGCAAGGTGCATTAAGCAAATCTTCTACTTGCTTTTCACTTAAATCTTTCGGCAACCGCTTTGGTAATTTCGGTGCAGATAAAAGCGCTGTCGGATCATCTTCCCGCATTTTTTCCCGGTAAAAATAGAGAAATAACTGACGCATGGCGCTTAATAAACGCGCCGAGCTACTGGCTTTATACCCTCCATCCACCCGTTCTGCCAGAAAAGACTGCAAATCAATCGCCTGGACAGATAATAAATCGTGACCATGATGTATTAACCAATTATCCAGCGCCTGTAAATCCAGCCGGTAAGAAACAAGAGTATTTTCCGCAAGATCATGCTCCAGCCAAATAGCATCAAGAAATTGTTCTATCAGTGGATTTGTCAACTGAGTTTGTTGTTTTGACACGAAACTCTTTTCCTTAAATCTGCATATCTCTGCTGGCTATTATGCCTGAAAAAGCAATTATTCTGTTACAATGCCACCCCAGATATTCAAAAACCATAATGATTAATGATGAAGATTGGTCTTTTTTACGGCTCCAGCACCTGCTACACCGAAATGGTAGCAGAGAAAATCCGCGATATCCTCGGCGAAGATTTGGTTGATCTCCACGATATTAAAGAGACAACACCTGAATTAATGGAAGAGTATTCGGTACTGATTCTTGGTATCCCAACGTGGGATTTTGGCGAATTGCAGGAAGATTGGCTGGTTATCTGGGATCAACTTCCTTCCCTTAATTTACAGGGAAAAATCGTCGCCATGTACGGTATGGGTGATCAAATTGATTACGGCGAATGGTTCCTTGATGCTCTCGGTATGCTATATCACCATTTACTCCCTTCTGGTGTACATTTCATTGGTTTCTGGCCTACAGAAGGTTATGAATTTACCAGCCCGAAGCCATTAACTGATAATGGTTCACAATTTGTCGGGCTGGCTTTGGATGACGTAAACCAATTTGAGCAAACTGATGATCGTTTATCACAATGGTGTATGCAAATCCTGCAAGAAATGGAACCTTTACTTTAATCAGGGCAATTTCAGCTCAATCAGGTATCAGGATATTGCAATAACAGTTGGTTGATATTCCTCCACTCATCCTGTGGCATACTATCAGATGCTATCCATAAACGGATTTTTTTCCGGTTATAAAAAGATTGCGCTGTGATCAGCACACCATAGCGGCACATCCACGGCTGGCGGATAATTTGCCACTCATGTTTTTTCCATTGCAACTTATTGTTATTGAGTAGAACCAAAGGCCCTTGTAATTTACGGATATTTTTCTGACTACGCCCCCAACTGGCAATAACCAACAGTACCAAAGGAAGCCAGAAAATAGAGTCATCCGCCGGCCACGGAGCCAACAATACGATAAACGCTATCGCACCATGAACACAGGTGGAAATCAGCTGGGTATGCCAGGATACCCTGAGATCACATTTCCACAGGACCACGAGCTTTATTTCTATTCTGAATAAGTTTAATCATGCGGAATAGCGCCTCATCTTCCGGACGTCCATGATTCATCAACCAGTTGAACAGATCAGGATCAGCACATTCAAGTAAGCGAATAAAAAGTTGTTTATCATCATCACAGAGTGAGTCATATTCATGCTTAAAAAACGGCATAATTGAAATATCCAACTCACGCATTCCACGCCGACATGCCCAATGTATACGTGCTTTATTATCAATATCCATGTTCAAAAAATCCCCTTTTTAATTCTCATTGTTTATCTTAAAACCATCAGCCATTAAATCGCCCGGCAAACTCCTGCATCATGCCAGCTAATAGCAATAATAACTACTTGCATTGTGCTTCAGCTCTTTTACCATTATGCATCATTGGCTCAAATATCTGACTGGCAGGATGTGTCATGGCTTATAAAACTCCGTTTTCTTCACAATCTCCATTGTCTTCATCAACCCTTCCCCTGACGTTAATCTCTCTGGATGACTGGGGTCTGGTAACAGCAACCGGACCGGATGCAGAAAAATATCTGCAAGGTCAGGTGACAGCAGATATTGCTGTTCTTGCAGCGAATCAACATGTGCTCAGTGCGCATTGTGACGCAAAAGGCAAAATGTGGAGCAATCTGCGTCTCTTTCATCGTGGTGAAAGTTTTGCTTATATTGCACGCCGCAGTGTGCTGGAAAACCAGCTTAAGGAGCTGAAAAAATATGCAGTATTCTCTAAAATTACGCTAGTTCAGGATGAAAATACGGTACTGCTAGGTGTCGCAGGTAAAGGCTGCCGTGAAGCACTAAGCAATATCTTCCCTGCACTGCCGGATGCAGATAATGCTGTCGTTCAACATGAAGCCACTACTTTGCTCCATTTTGCTTTGCCGTCTGAGCGGTTCCTTCTGGTTACAGACACTGCCACTGTTGAACAGCTAACAGAAAAACTTCAAGCTCAACTTAATCACAGCGAACAGTGGTTGGCTCTGGATATTGAAGCAGGTTTCCCGGTCATTGATGCTGCCAACAGCGCGCAGTTTATTCCACAGGCAACTAACCTCCAGGCACTCGCGGGTGGTATCTGTTTTAAAAAAGGGTGTTATACCGGTCAGGAAATGGTGGCCCGTGCTAAATATCGCGGCGCAAATAAACGCGCAATGTACTGGCTGGCGGGTAGTGCTTCCAAAATGCCGGCTGCCGGTGATGATCTGGAATGGCAATTGGGAGATAAATGGCGGAGAACGGGTACCGTTTTAGCTGCCGTTAAATTGAATGACAATCGTATTTGGGTACAGGTCGTCATGAATAATGATATGGAAAGTAATAGTGTGTTCCGGATCCGTGACGATGAAGAACATTCACTGACCATTCAGCCTCTGCCTTATTCCCTTGTTGAAGAAAAATAATTTATGAGGTTTGTATGTCGTTAGCAGTACCTGCCGTTGATTTTGGCCCTTTTACGGATGTAATCGGTTTTTTGATGGAGCTGGATAAACTGAAAAAAGTTCAGCGGCGCACTAAATTATTGGATAACTACCGTCAGGAAAATTCAGCAGAGCATAGCTGGCATTTTGCTATCGCTGCGATGAGTTTTGCGCCGTATGTGAAAGAAGTTGATATTCAGCGGGTTATTCAGATGGCATTGATTCACGATATCGTTGAAATCGATGCCGGTGATGTGATGGTTTATGATTTAGCTGCTCGTGAAGCCATTCATGATCAGGAAGTTAAAGCCGCTAATCGTCTTTTTGGTTTACTACCTGAAACGCAAAAAAATCACTTTATGTCACTTTGGCAGGAATATGAAGCAGGGGAAAGTCAGGATGCCCGTTTTGCTATTACGCTGGATAGATTAATGCCGATTCTGATGAATCTGCATAATAAGGGACAAAGCTGGGTGGAAAATGGTATTCGTCTTGAGCAGGTGATGAGTCGTAATCAATTTATTGCCGATGTCTATCCCGAATTCTGGCAATATCTGCTGCCACAGTTAGAATCTGCTCAGAAGAAAGGCTGGTTGAAGTAACTTTTCCCCAACCATTTCATACTACAAATTCAGTGCGCCATATAAAAAATATGGCGCACGAAATGAGACTTATCTCATTCCTGCACCACTCAGGATTCACTGTGACTGGCCGTTGATAAATATCTTACCAGATATACCTTCATCTCCTGGTTTTCCCTCAGAACCATCTTGACCAGATGCGCCTGGTTGGCCGTTATTTTCTCCGCTGCTCCCGCCTATTCCGCCACTACCGCCACTACCGCCTTTCCCGCCTTTTCCACCTTTCCCGCCATTACCACCATCACCTCTATATGACAGAGCATTAATTATTGGCTGACCGTCAGAGAAATTAATATAGATGTTACCACTGTCTCCACCTTTACCCCCATCTCCCCCATCCCCGCCATTTCCTCCAGACCCGCCGTTTCCTCCAGACCCAGGACTACACTTGCTTTTTGTTTTGCTAACATCCCCCCCATTTCCGCCATTTCCGCCATTCCCCCCATTTCCACCGTCACCACCGTGACCACCACGACCACCCAGTGATAGCGCATTGACTAACCCTATAACAGATTGAACCGTAACAGTGACGTCATTTGCATCTCCAGCTCGTCCACCATTCCCCGCTGATGCTCCCGCAGAACCACTGGTTGCATCTGTACCTGGTGTGGATTGAATGTTGCAGCTGCTTTTACCCTCTGTACCAGCATTACCATTACTGCCATTAATCCCATTATTTCCTTGGCTCCCCTCTGAATTATCGATTCCATCAGTACCTCTATTGACAATACCCTGCTTTTTATCGGTTCCATGTCCTATAACACTGTTCGCTTCAATGCTACCGTTAGTGCAGTAAATAATTTGACCTCCTTGTTCAAAGATTATCTGGTCATACACCAAGGCAACCGGCTCACCATAACCCTCTTTATCTTCAACAATCACTGGATTATCTGCGGTAATAGTAATACTTTCGCCACTGTACAGCGCAATCTTCATCGGGAAGCGTTTAGTATTAAGAATGTCTTCATAATCTTTGACCAAAGCAGAATCACTATAGATATAGGCTCTAAACGCTTTGCACAAATCAATATGATTACCCGTGACATTTGCCAGCCGTTCAGCAGAAAACGGTTCCGGCAACGGATGGTGGGGTTCCATTCTGCCAGGGCCATACTCACTGTCAGGCACACCGCCGAGTTCCTTCAGCTCTTGTATGGTTTGTACCGTAAAGAATGCAGGGGGCACAGTCGCGGTCTTCGGATCGTTAGAAAATACTACTTTGCCGTCAAAATCCGAGGTCTTAAGTTGCTTTGGCTGCCGCTCTATACCAACCAGATGATGATACTGATGTAATACGGCTAAAGTTTCAGTAAAAGTCTTCATTTTACTCATGGGAATTCTCCTGAGTTTAAGTTTATACATTTAGCAAAATCCGCCGTAAACCCTCGCCCAATGCGGGCGGGGATATAAGGCGAAAAGCCCGAAGGG
>NZ_JAJAFX010000023.1:0-79712 GCF_025384845.1 Photorhabdus temperata
CAAATGTAAAATAAATCTCTTTTTAAAAAGTTAAAAGCCTTTTATTTAAAATTTTGTTTCGGATAATCAAATCACACTTGAAAACTGATGTTAGCAAACAGGCTGGCGTAAATAAACATCAAAGCATATACAGACATTACGGTTCAGTAACCGACCTCACAGCATTTCTTTAATCGTTTTTAATACTACTAAACATTATTGTTCTTTTTCACTATGCGGTTAACCCTATTAAATATTTTAACACAATTTCATATTTTTATTATTTGGTTAACTTTGTTACCTTGTTAATCAATTTAAAACCTGTTTTTCCTGATATTTTAATGTCAATATAACATCGAATTTTTACCCACTTTAAAAAACCCTTAATCACTGTTTTACCTTTGCTGATTAAAGTTTTTACCTGTTTTTCCGTTAAATCCTACGAGCTTGCCAAAAAGCTTTTCTCCAGTAAACATTATTCATAGATGAACGGGTTACACCTTTATGGGTTGATGCATGAATAAATTCATTGTTGGCATCATAAATACCAACATGTAACCCATGTTCACTACTGCCTGTTTTAAAAAAAACTAAATCACCCGGCATTAAATCATCCTTATCAATGCGGGTTCCTAACCCTATTTGCCCACGGGTAGTACGAGGTAATTGAATATCAAACCGATCACTAAATGTACGGTAAACAAAACCAGAGCAATCGACTCCCTTACGATCCATCCCACCATAATGATAGGGTGTGCCGTACCATTGATTAAGCTGCTCTTTAAGTTGAGCAATCACCATGATGGGATCAGAAAGCGCCGTTTTTAACGCAGGAGCCTGAGTTCTGGGGGTATGGCTGGAACAACCAATGAGTAATAGGCTGAATAACAACAACAGCTCTTTTATTCTTATTGTCATCAACCTCACCCCACAGAACCCGCAAAATACGCTAACTTTATCCAGACCCCAATCAAAAAACAAGGCTGTCTTGCAAGCAGAAGAGCTAAGTATTTATTTTGTCATCCGTTCTGGACGGCTAATCAACCAGATACCAAATAAAATGAAAATTACACCTACTGTTTTCAACAAGGTGACTGTTTCATTAAACCAGGGCAATAAAGCCGCCATGAAATAAACAAATACATAACTCAGGCTTATTAACGGATAAGCTTTATTTAATGGTAAATATTTCAGCGCAAATAACCAACATAGCATAGATAACAGATACCCAGCCAGACCAGCCATTATCGTCACGAGAGAATGGCGATTATCCCATAGCCACCCAAGATCAAACCAATGCAAGCCAAGGTTCAATGCCGGCAAATTTACAACGCCCCATTTCAGTAATAGCTGTGCTATTGTCACCAATAATACGCTGGCTAATCCCCAAATATAACCTTTCATTCATTCAGGCTCATCAACAAAATTCCCAACATAATACAAGTAACCCCACTCCAATGCTTTCTGTCTACTTTTTCCTGATAAAGAAATTTCCCCGCCAAAGTAACCATAATAAAATTGATACTCAACATGGGATAAGCTATTCCCAACGGCAATATCTGTAACAAACGCAGCCAAAATAACATCCCGACAGCTAACAGAATCACTGCCCCTACCAACCATTTCAGCGCTAATGCTTTCTTGTTATCGGCATCACTCTGCCAGCATATCACAGCCTGTTTCTGACATAGCTGACCAGCACATGTCATCAGGCTGACCAGCAACAACAAAGCAAAACTTATCATGGGCGTTTCTCATAGACCATAATAACGAAGCGGTAATTACGGCTGACTTGATCTGCTTTTGGTAAATCAGGTAATTCTTCATTTTTATACAAATGAAAAAGTACTGATACCCGGCCTTCTTTACGGGCCTTTTCCAGCCATTGCGGAAAATCTTTATCACTAATATGCCGGTATCGGCTATCCGGATAATTCAAACCATATTCCAGTTCACCAAAACGCTCAAGCATATAAATATCATTGCGTTTCATCTCCCATGCAGCACTAGTCGCAAGACCAACACTTTCCGATACAATATATCGACTGTCTGCAAGCTCCTGACGATGCAGGTTAATAAAACGCTGAGGCAATTTGGAGTTAATGATATTTTCAGGCAAAGCACTACCAATCGTCAGACTGACAACAATAGAGCAAAATGCCGCCCACAACCAATATTTCCCATTCAGCATGAAACACAGATAGCCAATAATTGCCCAGATCCCAAAGGCAACAATAGCTAAAACCCATTTAAGCCATTCTGATGGCTGGTATAAAGCGTGTTTTGTCACTGCTTCCATAGCAAACAAAGCTATTACCGCCAACAGACCAATGAATACGTTAACCATTCCATTGATCTTCAATAACTTCATCTTACCATTTTTTACGCAATCTACGCCAAATTTAGCCATCATCATTGCCAATGGCGCCATACAGGGCAAGATGTAAGTCGGCAGTTTTCCTTTTGCAATACTGAAAAACAGTAATGGCACCGCAAACCAGCAAAGCAGGAAAAACATTTCAGGATGAGATTTTCTCTCTTTCCAGCTTTTAATCACAGCCCCAGGCAATAATCCAAGCCACGGGATCACACCAAGAATCAGAATCGGGATATAATACCAGAATGGTGCTATATGTTGGGCATCATCGGCTGAGAAACGCTTAACATGTTCAATCCAGAAGAAATAGTGCCAATAATCAGGCTCACGCAGGGCAACCGCAATAACCCACGGTAAACTGATTGCTATCGCGGAAATAATGGCAAGCGGACCAAAGCATATTATTTGCCAGACCCGTTTCTGATAAATGACAACCGGCAACATAGCAATCACCGGAACGGCCAAGGCCAGAAACCCTTTCGTCATAAATCCCATACCACAACACAAACCAAGCACCAGATATGCTATAATCCGCTGCCAGGTACAATCTGCTTTTAATGCCCAGAAACTGCACACCATGGCCGCAGTCACCCACAAAGAGAACATCGGATCAAGCACGCTATAAGTGCCAATCGCCAAGACCAGAAACGTTGAGATATAAATCAGACTGGTAGCAAAAGCAATATGCCGGTCCTGCCACATCATCATAGCAAGCCGATATAACAAAATTGCACTGATGAAAATACAGAAAACTGATCCAAAGCGGACAGCAAAGTTATTATCACCAAAAATCCATTGGCTGATATTATTAATCCAATAACCCGCTACCGGCTTTTCAAAATAACGAATATCCAGTAAATATGGAACAATCCAATCTCCCCGTTGCAGCATTTCACGACTAATTTCTGCATAACGGGTTTCGTCTGGTTGCCATAACAGACGACCATTAAGGGGTAATAAATAAGTAAGGACAAAAAAAAGAGCCATCAAAAAGGCCCCTACTTTACACGCCCGGTTATTTAACATAGATAAGTTAAACCTCTTGTTGGCATCCCAACCACCCTTCTCTGCCAGGAAATTCAGAACGAACAATTCTTCCCACAGGAATTCGCTGTATATTTTCAGGCAGCAGATGACTCAATGCACAAAATTGTATGTTTTCCCAGTGAGCCATTTCCAGCAGAGCTTCAAATTCTGTGGATTTAGACATCCCTTCCACTTCCGTATGGATGGTATATACCGGGACTCCCTGGTTGTTTTTTATTTCATCAAGGATAAACCGGTTAAAATCTTCATCTTTAACCTGAATTCCTATCACTTCATCATAAGTTGGCAACGTCACCGGAATTTGCACAGTGCCAATAGTACCATCCGGTAAAATGGGCCGGAATGGATGGGTCCCCCGGCAATCACTGTTGTAATCAAAACCAAACCGCTGCTTTACTGCAAGTACGCGTTCATCTGCCCGCCAGCCAGCAACAGCGGAACACGTTACCCGTTGACCCGTTGCCTGTACCAAAGCCTCCACGCCCAGTTTAACCTGCTCGGTTAACTGAGCTTCAGACCAGCGGCCAACTTTCGCCTGCCAACCCTGATGATCCCATGCATGCAAGCCAACTTCATGGCCTGCATCCAGCGTTTGCTTCATCAGATAGCCTAAGTCCCTGGCTATCTTCTTACCCGGCCATGCAGTACCCGCCAGTAAGATATCAAGACCATATAAAGATGCCGCATTTGATCTCAACATTTTCCATAAGAATTTCGGCCGTAAAAGACGCCATAAATGGCGTCCCATATTATCCGGCCCGACACTGAAGAAAAAACTGGCCTGAATCTGATGCTTCGCCAAGATTTTAAGCAACTGCGGTACCCCTTCAACGGTTCCTCGATAGGTGTCCACATCAATTCTCAAGCCAACTTGTTTCATGCACTTTTCCCTAATTCTTCCACTTCACCACGCAGGAAGAAATCCAATGTTTCATTGATCGTCTGTTTCATCTCAATGGTTGGTTTCCAACCCAGCAGCCGTTCCGCATTTTTAATGCTGGGCTTACGGTGTTCAACATCCTGATAACCTTTACCGTAGTAACTTCCGCTTTCAATCTTTTTGAATCCGGCAAACGGCGGAAAATGGCCTCTCAACTCATGATTTTCAAAGCTATCAAGTAACATTTCTGCTAACTGGCGAATACTGGCTTCGTTAGTTGGATTACCAATATTGACAATTTGACCATCACACAATCCATCACGGTTTTCAATAATCCGGAATAGCGCTTCAATACCATCATTAATATCAGTAAAGCAGCGTTTCTGTTCACCACCATCTACCAGTTTGATCGGTGAACCTTCAACTAAGTTCAATATCAGTTGTGTAATTGCTCTGGAACTGCCAATACGCGCAGAGTTCAGGTTATCCAAACGTGGCCCCATCCAATTAAATGGACGAAATAGCGTGAATTTAAGCCCTTCTTTCTCACCATATGCCCAGATAACACGATCCAATAATTGTTTGGATACAGAATAGATCCAGCGCTGTTTGTTAATCGGACCAACAATCAGACGAGAATCATCTTCATCAAACTCTTTATCATCACACATTCCGTAAACTTCTGATGTGGACGGGAAAATAATCCGTTTATTGTATTTAACACAATAACGAACAATCTTTAGATTCTCTTCGAAATCCAGTTCAAATACGCGCAGTGGATTGCGGGTATATTCAATTGGGGTTGCAATAGCCACCAGCGGCAGAACCACATCACATTTCTTGATGTGATACTCGATCCACTCAGTATGGATGCTGACATCACCTTCAATGAAGTGAAAACGCGGATTACCGATAAAACGTTCAATAGCAGCAGAACCGATATCCATACCGTAGATATCATAGTTGCCATCACGCAACAGGCGCTCTGTCAGATGATTACCGATAAAACCGTTCACACCCAGAATTAAGACACGCTTACGGTGGCTAATTTGAGAGGTTGCCTTTGGGCCGACACGTATATCAGTCACAATGCTCATATCCGCCGCCAGACGCGTCCCCTGAACATACAGACCGGATTCATTCTGCCCACTCATAATTTCCAGCGCACCTTGACCACAGGCAATAATCAGCGGAGCTACAGATAATATAGTACCTGGCTGTTTGTTATGCGTTTTATTCAGCACGGAAGCCTGCCAAATAGTCATCTTGCGATCACCCAGGAAAGTAAATGCGCCAGGATAAGGTTCTGTCACAGCCTTTATCAGGTTGTTGATTTCAGTGGCTGATTTGTTCCAATCAATTTCGCCATCAGCGGCAGTACGGCGACCAAAGTAAGTTGCCTGCTTCTCATCCTGCGGTGTTGCAGTGTAAGTTCCCGCTTTGATCTGCGGTAATACTTGATCAAGCAGTTTTTCCGCCGCTTCACGCATTTTACCGTGTAGAATCAACGAAGTATCTGTTTTTGCAATAGCAACTTTATGTTGAGCAACAATATCCCCTGCATCAGGTTTCAATACCATTTTATGCAGGGTAACACCCGTTTCTGTTTCACCATGCAAAATCGCCCAGTTAATAGGGGCACGGCCACGGTATTTTGGCAACAGAGAACCATGCAGATTAAATGCGCCTGCGCTCGCCAGCGATAAGATATCTTCGCTCAACATGTCCCGGTAATAAAAAGAGAAGATCACGTCAGGCTTCATTTCCCGGATACGTTCAATCCAAAGTGGATGGTTAACGTTCTCTGGTGCAAAAACCGGAAGCGCCAAATCTGCACTCAAACGGGCAACAGAAGAGAAAAAATGGTTTTCAGTAGGATTATCTGTATGGGTAAATACCGCCTGAATATCAAAGCCAGCTTTAGTTAAGGCATTGATCCCGACACAGCCGATATCATGATAGGCAAAGATAATTGCTTTCATTTAGTATTCTTCCTGGTTTTCTGAGTTGTCGTTGGTCTTTTTATTTCCGACCACTTTTTGAATAAAATAACGTGGGCGCGCACGGACATCGTTATAAATACGGCCTATGTATTCACCTAATAAGCCCATTGCGACGAACTGTGCGCCAATAAACATGAAAAGGATGGCAAACAGGGTAAACACCCCTTCTGCTGCCCAAATAGAACCGAAAATCAGACGTAAAGTTATCAGCAGTACCGCCAGTAAAAAACCTGAAACTGCAATGACACTCCCGACTACGCTCAACAAACGCAGTGGTGCCGTTGTCAGGCAGGTAAGCAGGTCATACATCAGGTTAATCAGCTTCATGAAGTTGTATTTGGAATCACCAAATTCACGCTCTGCATGAGCGACATCAATCTCTATCGTTTTACGGGCGAAGGTGTTTGCCAGAATAGGAATGAAGGTGCTGCGCTCATGGCACTGCAACATAGCTTCAATAATGTGACGGCGATAAGCACGAAGCATACAGCCATAATCCCCCATAGAACGGCCTGTTGCCTTAGTAATCATCGCGTTGATGATTTTTGAAGCGGTTTTACGAAACAGGGAATCCTGCCGGTTAGCCCGGCGGGTACCCACAACGTCATAACCCTGTTCTGCGGTTTTAACCAGACGGGGGATCTCTTCTGGCGGATTCTGTAAATCTGCATCAAGCGTAATAACCAGATCGCCATTGACCTGATTAAAACCCGCCATGATTGCTGAATGCTGGCCGTAATTACGATTAAGCAGAATTGCAATAATATTATTTTCAGGTTGTTCCGCTGCCTGAATCAGAATTTCCGCAGATTTATCACTACTGCCATCATCAACGAGAATGAGCTCATATTCCTGAGTCAATTGTTTACAAGCTGCCAAGGTTCTTTCCAGTAAAAGAGGTAAACTTTCCTCTTCGTTATAAACTGGAATAACAACAGAAACTTTCTTAATTTGTTCAAAGGACACTTATCTGCACTCCGAAATAATTTCTTGTAAAGCATCAATTACACAGTCCACATCGTCATCACTCATATCAGGGAAAAGTGGTAATGAACAAAGCGTTGCTGAATTCCATTCTGACTCAGGCAGCGACAATTGCGGGTAACGTTCCCGATAATATTTTTGCGTATGTGCGGCTCTGAAATGCAAACCTGTGCCGATATTTTTTTCCTTTAGACGTTCCATTAATGTGTCGCGGTCAATACCACAGATTTCCTTATTAATCCGCACCATAAACAGATGATGTGCATGTAAATGTTCATAATCGGGTACACTTAGCATCTGCAATGGCAAATTTTTTAATGCCGCTGAATAACGGGCTACAATTTGCCGACGGCGAGCATTCATTGATTCCAATTTACTTAATTGCACAACAGCAATCGCAGCATGAATATCAGATAAATTATATTTGTAACCCGGTTCTACAACTTCCGCCTGCTGTTTCCTGCCCTGAATTTGACGATCAAAAGCATCAACACCCAATCCATGAAACTTTAGACACCGGATTCGTTCAGCAAGTTCATTATTATCAGTAACAATTAAACCACCTTCCGCACAGGTGACATTTTTTATGGCATGAAAAGAGAAAATAGCCGTACCATGCTCACCAACCCACTCATTTTTATAACGAGTCCCTATTGCATGAGCCGCATCTTCAATCAACGGAATACCGGCATCCTGAGCAATGACACGCAGTGCATCCAAATCACAGGGAGCCCCAGCATAATGAACAGGGATAATCGCTTTGGTTCTGGAAGTAATTGCTTCCTTTACGGTTTCTGCTTCGACCATTAAGGTATTGCGATCGACATCAATCATGATCGGCTCGGCACCAAGCAGACAGATCATATTTATTGTGGAAACCCAAGTTTGAGACGGCGTAATAACTTCGTCACCAGGACCAATACCCAACGCCATTAATGTCAGGTGCATACCTGCCGTTGCAGAAGCTAAGGCAACCGCATGTTTACAACCAAACATACGGCAGAAGTCCTGTTCCAATTGATGATTTTGCGGGCCCGTTGTAATCCAGCCCGAACGAAGAACTTTCTCTACCGCCTGAATTTCTTCATCACCTATGGCAGGACGGGAAAATGGCAGAAAACGATCCATAAAAAACAGTCCAATTCATTCATAGTATGATGATATATTAGATGACTGTATTTTAACGAATCATCAACGCAGGTATGATTTAGTAAATTAAGTGAAAATTACAATAGGTTTACCCTGACTGAACTATGATCAAGGCAAAAAAACTCGCCAATATTTATGCCTTTTCTCTGACACGCATTTGATATCAGCCGCAAAAACGCTGGAAAGCGTATTTTCTTTCATTACCTCATCCGGTTTTCCATCCGCAACCAATCGACCATTGGCAAGCAACCAGATCCGATCAGCTTTATCATAACTGTGATTAAGATCATGGCCGCTCATGATAACGGTTCCACCGAGTGCACAGAATTTCTTTACTAACAGATCAAGTGCTGCCACCTGAGTGATATCAAGGTTATTTGCAGGTTCATCCAGGAGTAATAATTTACCTTTCGAATTAACTGATGGCCAAACCTGTAAAAAAACCCCGGTTAACCGCACCCTTTGCCATTCACCACCAGATAAATTTCCTACCGGTGTCTCCAGCAGCATTCCCAATTTAAAATAAACACAGAGTTCTGACAGCACATCGTCACAATTAACCCGATGGTGCATCAAGTGCAGTTGCAGATATTGAAAAACCGGCATTATGGGTACAGAAGAAATTTGCTGGCTGAGCCATGCTCTGTGCCGTGCTAATTCACCGTGGCTATATTGACTCAGGCATTTTTGTTGCAAATCAATTTCACCACTATACGGCAAAATACCTGCCATACAGGCCAATAACGTACTTTTCCCTGAACCATTCGACCCAATGAGATGGATTTGTTCACCTTGGTGTATTGAGGCTGTCAGCGGCATTAATCGGTTTTGTACTGAGATTTGCCGGAGAGTCATCAACTGGCTAGTGATTTGCACATCATTCACTTTCTTAACTCCAGTCTCTGACTTTTAACAATAACCAGATGAATACCGGTGCTCCTAATGTTGCAGTCACAACGCCAATCGGTACTTCTGCATTCGTCAGGCTAAGGCGGGAAAGTAAATCAGCCAGCAATAATCCATAGCCGCCTGCCAGAACACAGGCAGGCAGTAGTGTTTTATAATCTGTCAAACCACACAAACGCAAAATATGTGGGATCACCAAACCAATAAAGCTGATTGTTCCAGCAAGTGCAACACTTAACCCCACCAGCAATCCAATCGCGCAGACAAATAGATTACGCCAGCGATAAAGTGAAATACCCAACTGCTGAGATGTTGTTTCTCCCAGTGAAAGAAAATTAAGTACTTTTCCTTGACTGCTCAACCAAATGATTAAAGGAAACAAAGCAACAACCAACCATTGCTGTCGCCAGTCTATCCCACTGAAACTGCCCATCATCCAGTACATTAGCTGGCGCAAGTCCAGACTGGTGCTAAAATAAACCATCCATGTCATCAATGCACCAGAGACAACACCGAAAGCGACACCCACCAATAACAAACGGGCATTATTCAGATGACGCTTTCTTGAAAAGGTCAGTAATATCATGGTGACAGTGAGCGCGCCCAGCACAGCGCCAATGCTCAACAACCAGAATGGCGTAATACCGTGAAACATCAGCACCAAAAACACAACCACTACGCTGGCGCCATTACTGATCCCCAATAATCCCGGTTCAGCCAGCGGGTTTTCAAACAGCGCCTGCATCACCGCACCCGCCACAGTCAGGCTTGCGCCTACCGCAACGACAGCCAGAACACGAGGAAAACGCAGCTGCCACACAAACAATTGACCCGTTTCAGAAAACCATTTATCAGGCCATATCCAATTTTCCCCAGCACACAGTGAGAGAAAAAAAACAAATAAAAATAAACAAGTTAGAATTGTCAGAAAGCGATAATCACGCCTTTTCTGACGAATCACTAATTCAGCAATGGAATAGGTGGGTTGCATTGGAAATCAGCTCATAAGAGAGGATTTTTATAAGAAAAAGGCCGCTATTAATGCGGCCTTTTTGATTATTCCTTAGGTGTGGCTTTCTCAACCCTGCTTTTTAACTTCTGACCAGGGCGGAATGTCACTACTCGGCGAGCAGTAATCGGAATATCTTCACCTGTCTTAGGATTACGCCCCGGACGTTGGTTTTTATCCCGTAAATCAAAGTTGCCAAATCCAGACAATTTTACCTGCTCACCATTCTCCAAAGAACGACGCACTTCTTCAAAGAATAATTCAACCAGATCTTTAGCATCACGCTTGCTAATTCCCAGTTTCTCAAACAGATTTTCTGACATTTCAGCTTTAGTAAGCGCCATAGGTTCAGTCCCTCAAGGATGCTTGGAATCGCTGTTTCAGTACTGCAACACATTTATTAATAGTTGCAGCAATCTCTTCTTCTTCCAGTGTACGTGCGGTATCCTGCAAGATAAAACTTATAGCAAGGCTCTTGTGACCCTCTGCTACACCTTTACCACAATACACGTCAAACAAGTTTATGCCAACTATATGATTTACGCCAACTTTCTTGCATTCTGCCAAAACATCTTCTACAGCAACATTTTCAGGCACCACAATGGCGATATCACGACGGTTTGCCGGGAAACGTGAAATCTCTCTCGCGTCAGGAACCACGCGGCCTGACAGCTTGTTCCAGAGTATTTCGAATACCACTGTGCGACCATTTAAATCAAGTTTACGTTCTAATTCCGGATGGACAACACCAATGTATCCGATGTATTCATTTTCCAGATAAATCCCGGCACTTTGACCTGGGTGCAACGCCGGATTTACATCTGCTCTAAAAGAAATCTTAGATAATTTTCCGGTTAATTCCAGCACAGCTTCCAAATCGCCTTTCATATCGAAGAAATCGATAGATTGTTTTTCCAATGACCAATGCTCTTCAAAACGATTGCCGGTAATGACACCACCTAGCATCAGCTCCTGGCGAATACCCTGCTCCGCATTTTCATCAGGAACAAAACGCAAGCCGGTTTCAAACAGGCGTACACGGTTTTGCTGACGATTTTGGTTATACACCACCGTTGTCAGCAAACCCGTCAGCAATGATAAACGCATTGCAGACATATCCGCTGAAATTGGGTTAGGCAGCATCAATGCCCGTTGCTGTGGATGCAACAATGCCTGAATTTTAGGATCAACAAAGCTGTAAGTAATCGCTTCCTGATAACCTCGGTCAACCAACATGGTTTTAACACGTTTCAGGGAAAGATCCACTTCGCGGTGTTTTTTCATGATGAGATCTGCACGCATCGGTACATCTGGAATATTGTTGTAACCGTAAATACGGGCAACTTCTTCCACCAGATCTTCTTCAATCTCCATGTCAAAACGCCAGCTTGGTGCAATCGCCTGCCAACAGTTTTCCTGAACAGTGACTTTACAACCTAAACGGGTCAAGATATCACCAACCTGCTCATCAGGCACACAGTGACCAATCAAACGATCCAATTTTTCACGGCGCAGTGTGATTGTTGCAGATTTTGGTAATTGAGATTCATCAGTAATATCAATGATCGGGCCTGCTTCACCACCACAAATCTCAATCAGCAGTTGAGTCGCTCTCTCTATTGCCTGGTGTTGTAACTGAGGATCAACACCGCGCTCATAGCGGTGAGATGCGTCAGTATGTAAACCATAACGACGAGCACGACCAGCAATCGCCAAAGGTGCAAAAAACGCGCACTCAAGTAAAATATTTTGCGTTTCTTCATTCACACCTGAATGTTCGCCACCAAAAATACCCGCCATTGCAATGGCTTGTTTTTCATCAGAAATAACAAGAGTATCAGCAGAAAGCTTGGCTTCTGTGCCATCCAGCAAAACTAGTTTTTCATCCGGTTTCGCCATACGCACAATGATTGAACCCTTTAAGCGTTCTAAATCAAACGCATGCAATGGTTGACCTAATTCAAGCAACACATAGTTAGTCACATCGACAATTGGGTCGATAGAGCGGACACCACCACGACGCAGTTTTTCACGCATCCACAATGGCGTTGTCGCTTTCACATTGATTTTTTCGATTATCCGCCCCAAGTAACGAGGGCAAGCTTCTGTTGCTTCAACATGAATAGGAAAAACAGCATCTGTTGTTGGCTTGATTGCCTCAATTTGCGGTGCAGATAATGGCATTTTATTAGCGACTGCCACATCACGTGCAACCCCCATAATACTCAGGCAATCAGCACGGTTAGGTGTAATGCTGATCTCGATGACGCTATCATCCAGCTTCAGATATTCACGCAGATCAACACCTAAAGGCGCATCAATAGGTAATTCAATAATACCGTCGTGATCTTCAGAAATACCCAGTTCAGAGAAAGAACACAGCATTCCTTCCGAAGGCTCACCACGTAGTTTCGCCGCTTTGATTTTGAAATCACCCGGCAGCACAGCACCCACTGTGGCGACTGCAACTTTCAACCCCAAGCGGCAGTTCGGTGCGCCACAAACGATAGCCAATAAGCGCTCACCACCGACATTCACTTTTGTAACCCGCAACTTATCCGCATTTGGATGCTGGCCACATTCAACAACTTCACCAATAACCACACCATGGAATTGACCAGCAACAGCTTCAGTGCCATCAACTTCCAGACCAACCATAGTGATTTGATCAGACAATTCTTCACTGCCAATGGCTGGGTTTACCCACTCGCGCAACCAGAGTTCACTGAATTTCATGAGATATTCCCGCCTTATTTAAACTGTTTGAGAAAACGCAAATCATTTTCGAAGAACGCACGCAAGTCAGTTACACCGTAACGTAACATTGTCAGGCGTTCCACCCCCATGCCAAAAGCAAAACCAGAATAAATTTCAGGATCAAGGCCAACATTATTCAACACATTAGGATGAACCATACCGCAACCCAACACTTCCAGCCATTTGCCGTTTTTACCCATTACGTCAACTTCCGCCGAAGGTTCTGTAAATGGAAAGTAAGAAGGACGGAAACGAACCTGCAAGTCTTCTTCAAAGAAATTAGTCAGGAAATCGTGCAATGTCCCTTTCAGGTTGGTAAAACTGATGTCACGATCAATAATCAAACCTTCCACTTGATGGAACATGGGCGTATGTGTCTGGTCGTAGTCATTACGATATACACGACCAGGTGCAATGACACGAATTGGCGGCTGTTGGTTATGCATAGTCCGGACCTGAACACCGGAAGTCTGAGTACGCAGCAGACGTTTGGCATCAAACCAAAAAGTGTCATGATCAGCGCGTGCAGGATGGTGGGCAGGAATATTCAATGCATCGAAATTGTGATAATCATCTTCAATTTCAGGACCTGATTCTACAGAAAAACCTAATTCACCAAAGAAAGTTTCAATCCGCTCTATTGTACGGTTAACCGGGTGTAATCCACCATTTTCCATACGGCGACCAGGCAGAGATACATCAATCTTCTCTGCGGCTAAACGGAAGTTCAGGAGGTCAGTCTCCAGTTTTTCTTTACGGGCATTCAAAGCTTCCTGGACTTCCTGCTTCGCCTGATTAATAACCGCCCCGGCGGCTGGACGTTCTTCGACCGGCAGATCACGCAGCGATGACATTTGGAGAGTTAAATGGCCTTTTTTGCCTAAATATTCAACACGCACCAAATCCAACGCAGCAACATCCTGGGCATCTTCTATGGCTGCTTTTGCTTTTGCAACCAATTCAGCGAGATGTGGCATCGTTTTCCTCTTCCTTCGGCCTAACGGCCTGCTAATAATGATCGTTAATGACTCTCTATAAACCTGCTTCTGTTTTTATGTGATAAAAACAAAAAAGCCTCCACAACGGAGGCTCAGGCGCTACTTTTCGTTTCTTTTCTTACGCGCAAAGCCCCCTGAATTCAGGCGCTAAAGTAAAAAAAGAAGCGAAAAAAAGCTAAAGGCATAATATTGGTTCTCTCGGAAAAAATATTTTTTCTGACAACGACGCTCTAGTAAGCCACATTTTCAAACAAAGTAAAAGAGGGAGCATGCTCCCCCTCTTAACGACTCTAACTTATGCCAGAGCGCTCTTCGCTTTTTCAACCAAAGCAGCAAATGCCACTTTGTCAAACACAGCAATGTCAGCCAGGATCTTACGGTCGATTTCAACAGACGCCTTTTTCAGGCCATCAATGAAACGGCTGTAGGACAGACCATTCTGACGTGCAGCAGCGTTGATACGTGCAATCCACAGTTGACGGAACTGACGTTTACGCTGACGACGGTCACGGTAAGCGTACTGCCCTGCTTTGATTACTGCCTGGAAGGCAACACGGTAAACGCGCGAACGGGCACCATAGTAACCTTTCGCTTGCTTTAAAATTTTCTTGTGACGTGCACGGGCGACAACACCACGTTTTACGCGAGCCATATACTTCTCCTATCGTCTCTGAGTTCTAACCTAAAAAATTGCTTATGCGTATGGCAGACAAGCAACAACCAGGCCCAGATCACCTTTGGAGACCATGCCTTTTGGACGTAAATGACGTTTACGCTTGGTTGATTTCTTAGTCAGAATGTGACGAAGGTTAGCGTGCTTACGCTTAAAACCACCACTTGCGGTTTTTTTAAAGCGTTTAGCGGCGCCGCGTACTGTTTTAATCTTTGGCATTTTAATTTCCACTTCGCATTGTTAATTACAACGAATCAGTAAGGCGAATAAGCCCCAACCAGACGAACCGACTGGAGCTTATTACTTGATTGCCTGACTATTTCTTCTTAGGAGCGAGCACCATTATCATCTGACGGCCTTCAATCTTCGATGGGAAGGATTCGACCACTGCCAGTTCATCCAGATCGTCGCGAATACGGTTAAGCATTTCGACACCAATCTGTTGGTGCGCCATTTCACGCCCACGAAAACGCAGGGTGATTTTGGCTTTATCGCCATCTTCCAGAAAACGAACCAGGTTGCGTAGTTTGACCTGATAGTCGCCTTCATCTGTACCAGGACGGAATTTAATTTCCTTAACCTGAATAACCTTTTGTTTCTTCTTCTGTTCTTTGATTGACTTACTCTTCTCATAGAGGAACTTGCCGTAATCCATGATACGGCAAACCGGCGGCTCGGCATTCGGGCTGATTTCAACTAAATCAACACCCGCTTCCTCAGCTTTTTCAAGAGCTTCTCTCAGACTGACGATGCCAATCTGTTCGCCATCTAAACCTGTTAAACGAACTTCAGAAGCGCGAATTTCTCCATTAATGCGATTAGGACGCGCCGTTTGAATTCTTTTTCCGCCTTTAATACCTTATTCCTCCAATTGATGAAGATTACGACTGCGTATTTCTATCAGCAGTTTTTCGATGAACTCGCTAACATCAATGCTACCTAAATCCTTACCGCGGCGGGTCCGAACAGAAACTTTTCCTGATTCGACCTCTTTTTCACCACAAACAAGCATGTAAGGAACACGACGCAGAGTGTGTTCACGGATTTTAAAACCAATCTTCTCGTTTCTCAAGTCTGCTTTTGCACGAATGCCGGCATCTTGAAGTTTTTTTGCTAATTCCTGTACATAATCAGCCTGGCTATCTGTGATATTCATCACAACGACCTGCTGTGGAGCAATCCATGTCGGGAAGAAACCCGCATATTCCTCAGTCAGGATGCCGATAAACCGTTCCAGTGAACCCAGAACCGCACGGTGAATCATTACAGGAACCTTACGTTCGTTGTTTTCACCTACGTAGGACGCACTCAAACGGCCCGGTAGTGAAAAGTCAAGCTGCACAGTACCACATTGCCACGCACGATCCAAACAATCATGCAAAGTAAATTCAATTTTTGGTCCATAAAAAGCGCCTTCACCCGGCTGATACTCAAACTGAACACCGTTTTCTTGCAGCGCTGCCGCCAAAGCTTCCTCGGCCTGACTCCACTGTTCTTCAGTACCAATGCGTTTTTCCGGACGGGTTGACAGCTTAACAACGATTTTTTCAAAACCAAAAGTGCTGTAAACGTCATACACCATCTTAATACAGCTGCTCACTTCCCGGTGAATTTGCTCTTCTGTACAGAAGATATGGGCATCATCCTGAGTAAAACCACGAACACGCATCAAGCCATGTAATGCACCTGACGGTTCATTACGGTGGCAACTACCGAACTCAGCCATACGTAAGGGCAAGTCACGATAAGATTTTAAACCTTGGTTAAAAATCTGAATGTGCCCTGGACAGTTCATTGGTTTAACGCAATATTCACGGTTCTCAGAGGAAGTGGTAAACATATGCTCACCATAGTTTTCCCAGTGACCTGTTCTTTCCCACATCACACGGTCCATCATAAATGGACCTTTAACTTCCTGATATTGATATTCTTTTAGTTTAGTACGTACGAAAGTTTCCAGCTCACGGAAAACAGTCCAGCCATCGTTATGCCAGAACGCCATACCCGGCGCTTCTTCCTGCATATGGTACAAATCCAGCTGTTTACCAATTTTACGATGGTCACGTTTAGCGGCTTCTTCCAAGCGTTGCAGATAAGTGTTGAGCTGCTTCTTATCAGCCCACGCAGTACCGTATATCCGTTGCAACATTTTATTGTTGCTGTCCCCACGCCAGTATGCTCCTGCCACTTTCTGCAATTTAAAATGATGACAGAAACGCATATTTGGCACATGTGGACCACGGCACATGTCAACATATTCTTCATGATTATACAGGCCAGGACGATCATCACGGCTAATGTTGTCATCCAAAATCTGTACTTTGTAATCCTCACCACGGGCGACGAACGCATCACGAGCTTCTTGCCAACTCACTTTTTTCTTGATGATGTCATAGTCTTTTTTGGCAAGCTCCAACATACGTTTTTCAAGCAGCTCAATATCTTCCTGCGTCAGGGCACGGCCAAGATCGATATCATAGTAGAAACCATTATCAATAACGGGTCCGATGGCCATTTTAGTATCTGGCCATAATTGCTTAATCGCATGGCCCAACAGATGTGCGCATGAATGGCGGATAATTTCCAGCCCGTCCTCATCTTTACTGGTAATAATTGCCAGTTTTGCATCAGAATCGATTAATTCACAGGTATCCACCAGCTCACCATCTACGCGGCCAGCAATACATGCTTTCGCTAAACCTGGACCAATATCACAGGCAACATCCATTACAGAAACGGCACGATCAAACTGACGTTGGCTACCGTCAGGAAGAGTAATAACAGGCATTTAAAATCCTTATCGACAGTGGTGACCCGCACGAAAGGTCACTTGAAGGAGTTTGATATTCAACTAAAATAACGATTTAAATTATTATCTAGTCAATCCATTTAGAGTTTGGTACTAAAATTGGTACACAATGTAAAAAGTGACTGCCTTTGATACCGAAACATCGCGAAAATATACCACCAACAAACATTCAGGTCACGGCTATGTTTAGTTAGAAAACCAAAGGGCATACAGCCTTAATAACCCACTGTATCAATAATACAATCATTGCAATGACGAAAAAGCACGATTTCTGCTCTTATTACAAAGCAGAATAGGCATCGCCAGCTTGATATTGAAATCAATGCAAGTCTTGAAAAAATCTTATAGGAAACATGAGTAAACAGTAATGGCGGTTCCCAGTTCTAACTGAATGTAATCATAATCAAATATATATTTCAGAAAAACTCATTAGAAATGGAATAGCCATTATTATCAGCTCTTTAATCTGCCATGGTCAATGAACGGTAAGCATTCTTCACTTTCCACAAATAGCGCGGCGCCTGAGGCGCCGGATGATTATCCTGGACATGCCGATAAAACTCATCCGGTGTCATCCGGTTTATTTTATTAACAGCTAACTGGCGGTCAGCACTAAACGTACGCAAGAGCGCGCCGGCACCATTGACGTAAGCAACGATAGTGGCATAGTAGAGCGTCTCCGGATTATCAATACCCGCCAAATGCTGCTCTTTTAGAAGACTAATATAAGCAGTGCCAAGATCAATATTGGTTTTAGGATCTTTCAACTCGCGGGTTGTCGGCTGACCAGAACGCCCTTTCTGTCGATACACATCCCGTCCTGCTGTTGATGCTTTAATCTGCATAAGGCCAATTGCATTCGATTTACTGATGGCATCGGGGCGAAAACCTGATTCAACTTGAATAATCGCCCTGATAAGCGTTTCATCAACACCGTACCGATTGGATGCCTGTTGAATAAATGTATCAAAAGGTGTCGGCGGGAAAGAAGAAAACCCAGCCAGGTTAGTAACGCTGCCACTGAGCATACGTTGCTGGCTTGGCTGTTTTTCGATATTGGTTTGCTGGGTATTCCTTCCAGCACAACCGACTAATAGCACAATCAGTGCCACAAAGCTGAGTCTTAATTTCACCCTTTAATCCTCTGGATCAAATCTACTACAGCGCAGCATATACAATTTCATTCACAACCCAAAAATATTTTACTTAACTTTTAACTCTATTCATGTTCATATCATACGAAGTGACTATTATAATAATCTCTGTTTCTGAATTTTATAATCTTGACTTTACTTAAATGATATTGATAATCGTTATCATATACATATTTTTAACAAGTAAAGGTTTGAATTCATGAAAAAGAAACTCTCTCTGCTTCCTTACCCTATACCAGGAATCATATTGATTCTCTTATCCATAATCTTATTTAGCCAGCAGGTATCCGCCGCAAAAAAATTCAAAGTCGTCACCACTTTTACTATCATTCAGGATATAGCACAAAATGTAGCTGGCGATGCTGCAATTGTTGAATCAATAACTAAACCAGGTGCTGAAATCCATGATTATCAACCTACTCCCAAAGATATTATAAAATCTCAACATGCTGATTTGATCCTTTGGAATGGATTGAATCTGGAACGCTGGTTCGAACGTTTCTTTGAAAACCTCAAAGATGTGCCCGCTGTTGTTATTACTGAAGGCATTACACCATTATCTATTCGTGAAGGGCCTTACAACGGAAACCCTAACCCTCACGCCTGGATGTCACCAACCAACGCTTTGGTTTATATTGAAAATATCCGCAAAGCATTTGTGAAATATGATCCTGAAAATGCAGAGATTTATAATAGGAATGCCAAATCCTATGCTGAAAAAATCGCCCAACTGGATTCTCCACTGAGAGAGCGTCTTGCCCGGATTCCACAGGATCAACGTTGGTTAGTCACCAGTGAAGGGGCTTTTAGCTATCTGGCTAAAGATTATCAATTCAAGGAAGTTTATCTGTGGCCAATCAATGCGGAAGAACAAGGTTCACCACAACAAGTTCGTCATGTAATTGATACGGTAAGAGAAAATAAGATCCCGGTTGTGTTCAGCGAAAGTACCATTTCCGATAAACCAGCCAAACAAGTCAGTAAAGAAACCGATGCCCGTTATGGTGGCGTTCTTTATGTAGATTCACTCTCCGGCAGTGACGGGCCAGTACCAACTTATATTGACTTACTGAACAAAACTGTAGATACAATCGCAAAAGGATTTAATCAATGAATAGCAATATGCTGTTTGAACGTCCTCATTTAGTGGTTGATGACGCCACTGTGACTTATAACAACGGTCACACTGCTATTTATGACGCCAGTTTTTCTATCACCGGCGGTACTATCTGTGCATTGGTTGGCATTAATGGCAGTGGTAAGTCCACACTGTTTAAGACCATTATGGGGCTGGTAAACCCATCTCAGGGGAAAGTTACCCTGAGCGATATGCCTGTCAAAAGTGCGTTAAAGAAAAATATCATCGCGTATGTCCCTCAGACAGAAGAAGTCGACTGGAACTTCCCAGTACTGGTTTCTGATGTCGTTATGATGGGCCGCTACGGCAAAATGGGGTTTTTGAGAATCCCAGGCAAGAAGGATCACCAGGCTGTTGATGAAGCACTTGAACGTGTTGGCTTGACAGCTCTGCGCAACCGGCAAATTGGAGAGCTCTCAGGCGGGCAAAAAAAACGGGTTTTTCTTGCAAGAGCGCTGGCTCAGGAAGGAAAAGTTCTGTTACTGGATGAACCTTTTACCGGTGTTGATGTAAAAACAGAAAATGCCATCATTGACCTGCTATGTGATTTACGTGATGAGGGTCATCTGGTTTTAGTCTCAACCCACAACCTTGGCAGTGTTCCCGAATTCTGTGACCACGTTATCCTGATCAACCGGACTGTTCTGGCAAGTGGCCCGACAGAAACAACGTTCACCCAGAAGAATTTGGAGATGACTTTTGGTGGAGTACTTCGTCACATTAATCTATCCGGGCCGGAGTTGCATAATGATGATGATCCGCGTTCCCTGACGGTTATTACTGATGATGAACGTGCCGCGGTGTTTTACGGTCAGGACCATCATGTTCCACCGAGGCAAACCCAGCAAAAGGAGAAACGTCAACCATGATAGAACTTTTGCTGCAACCTTTTCACTATAACTACATGGTGAAAGCTATCTGGGTCAGCTCGATTGTCGGTGCCGTTTGTGCCTTTCTTTCTGCCTATCTAATGCTAAAAGGCTGGTCACTAATGGGAGATGCGCTCTCTCACTCAGTTGTGCCTGGTGTCGCCGGTGCTTACGCACTGGGTCTTCCTTACGCAGGCGGCGCTTTTTTTACCGGCATGTTGGCAGCGCTATCAATGACTCTCGTTCGCCATATCACTCGCTTACGTGAAGATGCGGTGATCGGGTTTATATTTTCTACTTTCTTTGCTGCCGGCTTATTGATCGTTTCTCTCAATCCCACATCCGTTAACGTACAAACCATTATCCTCGGCAATATCCTCGGTATCGCTGATGAAGATGTTCTCCAGGTTGAAATTATCATTGCGGTTTCATTTATCGTGTTAATGCTTATTTGGAAAGATTTGCTGGTTGTGTTCTTCGACGAAACCCATGCACGTTCTATTGGTTTATCTCCCCTACGGATGAAAATCATTTTTTTTACTTTACTGAGTGCCTGTACCGTTGCTGCCTTACAAACTGTCGGCGCTATTCTGGTCATTGCAATGGTAGTAACGCCAGGAGCAACCGCCTATTTACTGACTGACCGTTTTAAACACTTACTGATAATTGCAGTGGCTATTGGCTCCCTGACCAGTGCGTTTGGTGCTTATTTAAGTTTCTTCCTTAATGGCGCCACCGGCGGTGTTATTGTCACGCTGCAAACCGTTATTTTCCTATTGGCGTTCTTCTTTGCACCAAAACACGGATTAGTCGCATCCCGTATACGTGCCAGAAAAGAATCCGTGGCATTGGCTAAGGAGACACCACTATGAACCAGTTGATTCAATTAATCACTGAGCCGTTTATGTTTCCATTCATGCAACGGGCAATGTTCGCAGCCATTGTGACAGGCGTAGTATGTGCGATGCTCTCTTGTTACCTGGTACTTAAAGGGTGGTCGTTAATGGGAGATGCTATCTCTCACGCCGTATTACCGGGGATTGTACTGGCTTTCGCTGCCGGGATACCTCTGGCTATCGGCGCGTTTCTTTCTGGTATTTTTTGCGCTTTTGCAACAGGATATCTGAAAGAACACAGCCGGATAAAAGAAGATACTGTGATGGGAATCGTCTTTTCCGGCATGTTTGCTTTTGGTTTAGTTCTTTTTGCCCGAATGGATACCGATCAACACCTCACTCACATTCTGTTTGGTAATATGCTGGGGATCACCAAAGATGAATTGAATCAAACATTATGGATTACCGGTATTACCATGGCGGTGGTACTGCTAAAACGTAAAGATTTCATGCTCTATTGCTTTGATCCGAACCAAGCACGCGTAGTAGGGTTACCTGTTAAATTTTTACATTACGGTTTACTTTGTTTGCTGGCAATGACTATTGTCGCCTCCCTACAAGCTGTGGGAATGATTCTGGTTATTGCCATGTTAATATCGCCGGGAATTATCGCTTTTATGCTATGCCGCAGTTTTGACCGAATGTTAATTGTCGCTACTGTTGCGTCGGTCAGCTCCTGTGTTCTTGGTACATTGATTAGTTTCCATATTGATGGTGCAACAGGGCCATGCATTGTTATTGTCCAGGCTATTTTCTTTACACTGGCACTGAGTTACAACCAGATAAAGCAGGCAAGAACGAAACTCAAACATAAAACCCATCAAGCTACTCTCCAAGTCTCCGACGAACCGAATTAATAACAAAAAGGGTTATATCTGTTTTAAGATATAACCCCGCTAATCATCTTTTTTACCGACTCATATATTTTCTCTGACTATAATTGTTCATAAAAGTGATTGACGATTTAGAGAGGTGAACCATGTGGCAGGCAGTAAATCGTTTGCTAAATGAATATTTCGGTGCTGCCGAAATTCACGATAAAACTGCGTTAACTGGAGGCGATATCCATCAAGCCTGGCAAGTCATTCATGGCGAACGGCAAGTTTTTGTCAAATCAAATCTGAAGGAAATGCTCCCGGTCTTCAAAGCAGAATCTGAACAACTTGAACTACTGGCACGCAGTCAAACTATTCGTGTCCCAGCGGTTTATGGTGTTGGCTGTGATCGAGACTACAGTTTTCTGTTACTTGAATTTCTGCCTTTAAAATCTTTTAACCCACACAATGCTTATTGTTTCGGTCAACAATTGGCAAAACTTCATCAGTGGAGTGAGCAACCCCAATTCGGCTTTGATTTTGACAATATGCTGGCAACAACACCACAACCAAACGGTTGGCAACGACGTTGGCATCAGTTTTATGCAGAGAAACGAATTGGTTGGCAATTACAGATTGCAGCAGAAAAAGGCATGATATTTGGTGATATTGATAATATTGTTCGGGTCATAAGTAACAAGCTTCAACATCACCAACCACAGCCCTCTCTCTTACATGGCGATCTTTGGCCTGCTAATTGCGCTTCTCTGGATGATCACGCCGTTGCTTTCGATCCTGCTTGTTATTGGGGAGATCGTGAGTGTGATTTTGCTATGCTACCGTTGTACCCTAATCTACCAATGCAAATTTTTGATGGTTATCAGAGTGTGTGGCCACTGCCTGCCAATTTTATTGATCGACAACCTGTATATCAGCTCTATTATTTGCTTAACCGTTGTAATCTGTTTGGTAGTGATAATTTTATTGCGGCGCAAGATATTATCGATGACATTATGCAATGAAGAAACAACGGGCTGCGGAAACACTTCATTCCGCAGCCATCACCGCCAGAAGATTTACCAGCCTAAAATTCCCAGCAGAAAATAAAAAATTGCACCGATAATTACCGGTGAAACATATAAAATATAAATCTGACTAAACAATGTATGGTGCGGAAGTTTGATTCTTGATTCAATCTGTTCTCTTGTCAGGCCACCATTGTCTTTGACCTTTTCAATAATCAACTGATCTTCAATATTTTCACGTACAAATTTTACTTGTCTATACATACGCTGGCCTGATGCATTCATAGCAAGACCGACAAAAATAAGAAAATAAATAATCAGAAAGCTCATATTTTCCCCAGTGAAACCAGCCAAACGAACAGGAGTTGGCGAATTTTTCCAGAAAAAATCCAAAAATGACGTATTAAAGCGCACCATTTCAGCCATCATTTTCAGAAAGTCATCTAAAACAGCATTAATGCCACTACCTTTAATACCATGCAACCAGGCAAGATTGATCACAGAAACGATGGTCGATAAGAGTGCCGGAATAAAAATCACCCAACCTAAAACTCGCTTAATAATAGCAATGTATCCGGCTTTTTGGTAAGTCATGATACCTCTCATAGCAGTAAATAGATTTTATTTTTGGCTAATCATAGCCCATCAATGATTAAATTTAACTTTATATTTAATTAACTAAGCATTTCTTACCCTGTTCCCCACAAGAAAAAGATTTCATCTGCCGAGATTGCTACAATCAGTTCTCGCTAACTGTCTGACCTGTGGGAGATACTCATGTCTTTTCATTTACCAATAAAAGCAGTCATTTTTGATATGGACGGTTTACTGATTGACTCTGAACCATATTGGACCCAAGGAGAAAAAGAAGTATTCAGTGAATTAGGTCTGGATTTATCTTTAGCAAAGACACTACCAGATACTCTTGGGTTGCGTATTGACCATGTTGTGGAGCTCTGGTACCAAGCTTCTCCGTGGCAAGGCGCATCAAAATCAGAAGTGGAACAGCGGATTATTGATCATGTTATCAGACAGGTAAAAGAAAACCGTCCCCTGCTCCCAGGCGCCGAATATGCTTTAAACCTTTGCCGTGAACAAGGGCTGAAAATCGGGCTGGCCTCAGCTTCTCCACAATATATGTTGGAACAAGTACTTGAGATGTTCAACTTGAGTCATTATTTTGATACTGTCGTTTCTGCTGCCAAATTACCCAACAGTAAACCCCATCCCGAAGTTTATTTGCTCGCTGCTGAACAACTGAGTGTTTCCCCCATAAGTTGTGTGACCCTGGAAGATTCATTTAATGGAATGATAGCGACAAAAGCAGCAAGAATGCGTTCAATCGTTGTTCCAACAGCCCATCATTTTGATGATCTACGTTGGACATTAGCAGATATTAAACTACGCTCACTTGAACAATTAAGTGTAACAGATATCATCTGACCATAACTTTAGCTGCCATTATCTGTTTAAATGGCAGTTTCTAATTGCTCACATAGCCGCCGTAGCGTTTATTCCTTATTCTGTCAAATGAAAATCTGATAAAATATTAACTTTATATATTAATAAATAAGATATTTTTGCTTTTCACCCCCTATCTTACCCGCATAAAACCCACTATACTTCGCCAACTGTATGGATAGACAGTTATCAGTCAGAGGAATTATATGACCGCTGAAGGGCATCTTTTATTTTCAGTTGCCAGTATTATTATGGCGCACAAACTTGAAATAACACCAGAAATAGCCAATGGTGACTGGTTGCACATGCTACCAGGCGTGCTACTTACTGCATTGTTACCAGATATAGATCACCCAAATTCAACCCTGGGGAGATTATTCAGATTTATCTCCATTCCAATTGCCAAACTATGTGGCCATAGAGGGTTTACTCACAGTTTACTTGCTCTTGCATTAGGTATCGCTTTACTTTGGCTCAAAATACCAGAAGAGTGGCCTGTACCAACCGATTTTTTCCATGCCATGATTGTTGGCTATCTAAGTCATCTGGTAGCGGATATGCTGACTCCCGCTGGCGTACCACTGTTATGGCCAATAAAAATACGTTTCTGCCTGCCTGTACTTGGCAAACAAGGAAATAAGAAAGCAGAAAGATTTATTTCTGCCTTACTGATTGTCATTGCCGTTTTTCTGCCAGAACATATTGATTACTCTATACTTATTTATATAGATTACATCAAAAAACTGTGTTTTTAATAACCTTTGAAAATATTTTTAATGTTATAATCGCGTAAAAATCAATCTTAATTGCCATGATTATTATATCAAATTCGATTTAATTATAAGAGCCGATAACCTTAGCTGGTACCATATTCTCAATTACTTGCTGTAGGGTATAAGTTTATAACTTAACTCGATTAATACAGCTTAACTCCCTCAATAATTAAAATCTGGAGTTTGTGGATGAACTTACCATTAATTCTGAATGTGCTCGTTTTCGCAGCACTGCTTTTGCTGTTGTCAAAAGCCAGCTCACACCAATGGAGTCTGTCAAAAAAGGTTCTTTTCGGCCTCGCCATTGGCGTTATTTTTGGTCTGGCGCTACAACTGACTTATGGAGCTGATAATGCCACACTAAAAGAATCAATCTTATGGTTCAATATTGTAGGTAACGGCTATGTACAACTTCTGCAAATGGTGATTATGCCGCTGGTATTTGCCTCTATTCTAAGCGCTGTTGCCAGATTGCATAAAGCATCTTCTCTAGGAAAAATCAGTTTTCTGACCATCGGCAGCCTGTTGTTCACTACAATGATCGCAGCGCTGATCGGTATCATTATTACTAACCTATTCGGCCTGACTGCTGAAGGTCTGGTGCAAGGAACCCAAGAAACAGCACGCCTGTCGGCTATCGAGAACAACTACATAGGCAAAATCTCTGATTTGTCTGTGCCGCAGTTAATTTTATCTTTTATTCCTAAAAACCCATTTGCTGATTTAGCCGGCACCAATCCAACATCTGTTATCAGTGTTGTTATTTTTGCGACCTTCCTGGGGATTGCTGCACTACAAATGCTGAAAGATGACCGCGAACGTGGTGAACGTGTATTAGCCGCTATCGATATTATGCAAGCATGGGCAATGAAACTGGTTCGCCTGGTTATGCGCCTGACACCATACGGTGTTATGGCTCTGATGACCAAAGTTGTCGCCAACTCCAATATCCACGAAATTGCGAAACTGGGCAGCTTTGTTATCGCATCCTACATTGCACTGGCGCTGGTGTTTGTTGCTCACGGGTTTCTGCTCTCTCTCACTGGTATCAATCCACTTAAATTTTTCAAAAAAATCTGGCCGGTATTGACCTTTGCATTCACTAGCCGTTCAAGTGCAGCCAGTATCCCACTGAATGTTGAAACCCAGACACGCCGTATCGGTGTACCGGAATCTATCGCCAGTTTCTCAGCATCTTTCGGCTCAACAATTGGTCAGAATGGTTGCGCCGGGATTTATCCTGCCATGCTGGCAGTCATGGTTGCGCCGACAGTAGGCATAAACCCATTTGATCCTGTATGGATTGCAACGCTGGTTGGTATTGTGACTATCAGCTCCGCGGGCGTTGCTGGTGTGGGCGGCGGCGCCACATTTGCCGCACTGATTGTCTTACCCGCAATGGGATTACCTGTAACGCTAATTGCACTGTTGATTTCTGTTGAGCCTCTTATTGATATGGGCCGTACCGCGCTGAATGTGAGTGGTTCAATGACCGCCGGTACAATTACCAGCCAGTTAATGGGGCAAACTGATAAAACCACCTTCAATCAGGAAGAAGAAGTTCAGTTAAATCAGCTATGATTTGAATTTCAAAAATCATAAAAAAAGCCGAAGAATACATCATTCTTCGGCTTTTTTATTTTATTCGCAATATTATTTATTCAAGTACTGCCCACTACGTAGAGCTTCAATACGTTTGTCTAATGGTGGGTGAGACAGAAACAGCTCACTGAACGTCTTGGATTTACCATTAATACAGAATGCCATCATACTGCCCTCTTCCTGCGGCTCATAACTGGTTTTCAGACGCTGCAAAGCAGCAATCATCTTCTCACGGCCTACCAACTTAGCGGATCCCGCATCTGCATGGAATTCGCGGTAACGGGAGAACCACATGGTGATAATACTTGCCAGAATACCGAATACGATTTCCAGCACCATTGAAACAACCATGTAAACGATCGGGTTACCAGAAGAGTTACCCTCTTCTTCTTCATTATTACCAGACAGAAAACCTGATACAGCCTGAGCCAACAGACGGGAAATGAAGATAACGAAGGTATTGACTATCCCTTGCAGCAAAGTCATCGTCACCATATCACCGTTAGCGATATGACTAATCTCATGGGCAATAACAGCTTCCGCTTCTGCCCTACTCATATTATCCAACAGGCCAGTACTAACAGCGACCAGAGAAGCATTACGACGAGCGCCGGTAGCAAAGGCATTAATGTCAGGTGCAGCATAAATCGCAACCTGTGGCATCGTAATATTGACCTGTTCCGCCTGACGGCGAACAGTTTCAACTAACCAATGTTCAACTTCATTTGCTGGCTGTTCAATAACCTGACCACCAACAGAACGCAAGGCCATCCATTTGGACATCAGCAGGGAAATAAACGACCCACCGAAACCGAACAGACCAGCCATAATCATTAAACCTTGTACGCTACTTCCCTGAATTCCTGTCAGAGAAAGTATTATCCCGAACACCAACATAACAGCAAGGTTAGTGAGGAGGAACAAAGCAATTCGCATCATAAAAACCGGCTTCCTTTATTAATAATCAATGCACTTTCAGAGTTAATCTATAAATAAGGCTGTTCTTGCTATATTCAAGGCTTTGAACTCTTCAAGCGATAAAATCAACACAACTTTACAAAATTATAAAAAACCGGTACCAGCCTAACACCAATTGGTTAAGCAAAATACTCCGATACCCGGTAACACAGAGAAAATGTGAAACAGTTCATCCTTCCTGAAGAAAAGGGAGAACACTTCAAAAAGCACCGTTTATATGGAGACTAAAAGCCCAATACACCGTCCACTCAAAACATCTCAAGTGAACGGGTATTAGACATCGTTAACGGGCTACTTAAAAATGACTCTACTTAGATTTAGCTAATATTTTCTCAGCAGGTTGGTGCGCCAAATCAAGTGCAATTTTCACTGATTCATCAAGATAGGGATCCGGACCCTGATAATCTTTAGGTAAATCATCCAGTGAGGTTAACAGTTTTTTACCCTCGCGCTTAAAGCGATCATTAATCCGGTTCAGTTTTAAAGCATCATCTTCTTTGTTCTCTTTCTCTCTTTGTGCATAGTTAAGAGAAACAATGTTCTTATGCTCTTTCATTGCCTTATAGTGCGCAATGTCCTCATTGATATATTTGAACTCTGGATCATCCGCGATGCGGGTAGTATGAGCCACATTCAACTGCGGAATTAACCCTGCAATAACTTTAGAGCCGGTATAACGGGCAGGAGGAACGCTATCCCAAGGCAAAGCATTATCTTCAAAACTTTCCCCTGTTTCTGCCGGATCAACCCCCGTTGGCATCACAATATCAGGTGTAACACCTTTACGCTGGGTGCTACCGCCATTCACACGATAGAATTTCTGAATTGTATATTGAACAGAACCCAGTGATGGCCAATCAGGACGCATCATTTGATCGTAAATTCGACTCAAAGAACGATATTGCTGAACCGTACCTTTACCAAACGTAGGCTCACCAACAATCAGCGCCCGCCCATAATCCTGCATTGCCGCGGCAAAAATCTCAGAAGCGGAAGCACTAAACCGGTCTACCAGGACAACCAAAGGCCCTTTATAGTACACCATTTCATCAGTATCGGAATCCTGGCGGATTTTCCCGTTATTATCCCTGACTTGCACAACCGGGCCACTTGGGAGAAACAGGCCAGACAAAGAAACTGCTTCTGTCAGTGCACCACCCCCATTACTACGCAGATCAATAACAATGGCACTGACATGCTGTTTAGTCAGTTTTTGTAATTGAGTTTTAACATTATCAGTCAAGCCAACATAAAAACCTGGGACATCAAGAACGCCCACTTTTTCCTTACCAATTGTCTTGACTGACATCTTCACTGCCCGATCTTCCAGACGGATCTGTTCACGAGTCAAAGTGATAGTACGTGGTTTTGCCCCTTTGGTATCAGAAATAACCTCAAGCCGTACTTTACTGCCTTTAGGGCCTTTAATCAGTGCAACCACATCATCCAGACGCCAGCCAATAATATCCACCATGGACTTCCCTGACTGAGCGACGCCGATAATCTTATCACCCACTTTTAACGCTTTGCTCTTGGCGGCAGGTCCACCGGCAACCATAGAATTTATGACGGTATAATCATCATCTATCTGTAAAACAGCACCTATCCCTTCCAGGGAAAGACTCATCTCTGAGTTAAACTGTTCAGTATTGCGTGGTGAAAGATAATTGGTATGAGGATCAATTTCACGGGCAAACGCCGTCATAATCAATTGGAAAACATCTTCACTCTGACTTTGTGTTAGGCGTTTTAACGCAGACTGATAGCGCTTGGTCAGCACTTGTTTAATTTCTTTATCGTCTTTGCCAGTGAGTTTGAGATTGAGCCAATCATATTTAACTTTAGCATCCCAAAGTTTATTTAACTCTTCGATATTCTGCGGCCAAGGGGCTTTGGAACGATCAACATCAATTGTATCGTTACCACCAAAATTCATTGGCTGCTCAAGACGAGATAAAGCGTATTGATATCGCTCAAAGCGGCGTTTTTGCAACAAATTAAACAGGTCATACGGGATTTCCAGATTCCCACTCTCCAATTCCTTGCCTAACAACTTTTTCCTATCAGCATACTGAGCTACATCTGACGCCAGTAATATATTATGGCTGTAGTCCAGTATATTAAGGTAGCGGTCAAATATTTTTGCTGAAAAATCACCATTTAAACCAAATTGACGATAATGAGAGCGAGTGAAGCGGGATGTAACCCGCTCGCTCACTGTTGAGTGCTGAGGCTCTTGCTTCAATACAGGCAGTTGTTCAATACGAACAGGAACAGCCGCTGGACTGTTTGTATTTGCATAACAAGTACCAAAAATTGAAACGCCTAAGACAAAAGCCAGTCTGACGAATGTGTTCATGCCCAGGTTGGCCTCCGTATCAGAACTGTAAATGTTCTGCGCGTACAATCATCGCTAAACCGGAAGACAATTGTACCCGTACACCGTCTTTGGCGATTTCAAGCACAGAAGCATCCATCGAGCTTTTACCCACTCTTACTTTAATTTCCTGACCAATTTTCAGCGATGAAACATCGGTGCTCTGAGTCGGTACAAGTTGAGCAGGTTTAGCCGCCGGTTTACGTGCTTGCTGAGGGCGATTTTGTTGGCGTGGCTGCCGTTTTTCCCCTTCAGTATTATTGGCACGACGACGAGGAGCTGGCTTTTTGGCTACAGGCCGTTCATTTTTTTCACCGGCAGCCGCATTTTCAGCTTCACGTTTTTTAGCTCTTTGTTCTGCACGCTGTGCCTGAACCCGTGCTTTGGCTTCAGTCAGTTGCTGGAGAGCGTGTTCAATGTGTTCCGCTTCCAGTTCACCGCATGAATTACCATCAAGGTCAACACGCTGCGCGCCCTCTTTAACACCATACAGGTAACGCCAACTTGATGTATACAGACGCAAGGCAGAGCGCAATTGTGTTTTACTTAAACACTCTTCGTCCTGGATACGTTCAACGATATCCTGAAAAATACCGATCTTTAAAGGACGAGCTTCACCTTCGGCTACGAAACAGAGCGGGAAACGCTCAGCTAAAAAAGCAATAATTTCTTTACTACTATTCAACTTAGGTTGATTTTCCATGAAATTTCCTGATTACAACGGTTTTGCCAACCAGCATAGGCATGAACTGGCGTCATTATAATAGCGTTGCTGATAAATGCCACGTTATCCATATGTTAAGTTACATTCAATTCAACATATTTCGGCGCAACGCACTGTTCTAAATGAGCACAAAGCCCATCAATAAGGACTTGTAAGCCAAATTCGTCTTTTTCGTCGAACCTATTAAAAATCGTGCTATCAATATCCAATACACCAATGATTCTATCGTTTACGATTAATGGCAACACAATTTCAGCGTTACTGGCAGCATCACAAGCAATATGACCGGGGAATGCATGAACATCATCAACACGCTGAATACGCTTTTCTGATACAGCAGTTCCACATACCCCCTTGCCAACAGGTATTCTCACACAGGCAACTTTTCCCTGAAATGGTCCCAGAACCAACGTATCACCATCAATCAGGTAAAAACCGACCCAGTTAACGTCATGCAAGCGTTCATACAACAATGCACTGGCATTAGCGAACGTCGCTATTAAGTCAAACTCACCAGACAACAGAGCTTTTAAGTCCGCTGCAAGCTCCCGATAGAACTCATTTTTATTCATATTGACCTATCCGATGAAATTTACAAAACGCATCTCTATTTTTTATATCAAAAAAATATCAAATGCCCATAACAATAAGGTTAACAGCCTGTCACACTGACGTAAATTTTTTACTGTCTTTAATAAGATATTCTTTATTATATTTATTGAGCATAGGTAAAGGCTAGTGAGATGTCACACCTCTTACCAAAACATTAAAAATGTGCAGCCAGTATGAATATGATTCACTGTAAGCGTCTCAATGCCCTCACGCAATAAAAATCAGACTGAATTATTCCACAATTATAAAGATCAATTATCTGATAACCGTACCAATCATTAGTTTCTTTCATTTTAGAGTTAACGCTTCATGAAGTAAAAAACAAAACATCCAAACAATTTATCCGTAGAATTATTGCACTACCACTTTATCATTGATACTTTCAGCTCCTACGACCACACCAAATAAATATTTCCTACTAGATGTGGAAAAGGTCAAAGAATAGCGAAGATGAAAAAAGCAATATGACAAAACTAAGTTTTAGAACAGATAATTATAACAGCAATATCATCTACCGATAATACAGCATGGAAAATATTATTACTGGCATTCTCAGTCATTTGATCTATTCTCAAATGATGGCCTTACTGGTCGTACCTGTTAACTAAAAGTTAAGGAGCCATCATGAATCAGACAAAGTTAAGAATTTCCAGCTACGAAATCGATGATGCTATTCTGTCTTCACCTACCGAAGAAGACGACACGACCATTAGCATCCCTTGTAATTCTGACCGCGAGCTTTGTATGCAGTTAGATGGGTGGGATGAACATACCAGTATTCCCGCCTTACTAAACGATAAGCACATTCTGCTATACAGGAAACATTATGACAGACAAAAACATGCATGGGTTATGAGGGTGGTCTGATGTCCAAAAAACTTTTGACAAAAAAAGGCCGAGTTGACTCCTCTACTCGGCCTAGGGAAAATGGCTCTTAAAGAGCCGTGCGCTAAAAGTGTCATTGAGACGTAAACAACTTACAGTTTAAAGCGTAGCTGACATATGGCATTTTACCAACTTTTTGGATAATAAATAGCCAAACATCATGCTACCGCTTAACTCAATGGCATTATTTTTTATCACACAATGCTAAAGCTGCTTGCTGGAATGGCTCTATACTCATTTTTTGAGCCGGATTTTCGCTATCATTCAATAGAATAATATCCAAAGACTTCGCATTCACTTTCCCTATCCTCATCATCTCTGTGGCTATATCATTCAATGGATATTGCACTAACGTACTTGGATTAATCACAAACAGAGCCTGATTTGCTCTGCAATCCAACATCACTTCTTCCCGTGTAAATGCCCATTTATTACCAAACTGTAGCTTACTCACCGTTTCAATAGGTGCAGCAATACTTTGAAAAGAGAGAGAAAACAAGGGAAATAATAAAAATAAACGTTTCATAATAGTTACCAATGTAGATATAAGAACGAGAAAAGCAGATTCATTCTTACGCACTACCTGTACACTCCGATTTCTGCACGCAGTCCGTATTCACTCTATAATTCTATTGTCAGAAACAGACTGCACCAATATCCCCTACTGCAACAGGGGTAAATTAAGAAAATCAAACCGGCTGGTAAGTCGCGAAAACAGCAACACATAATAAAGCCAGCGCTCCAAGCATAATTTCAACCCAACTATTGATAACTAACAATTGATAGCGGCCGGGTTGCCTCAATTTAGGCACCAGAATATAGCGATTAATTAATGCAAGTACCACCATACCCGCCACCAGTGCTATCTTTATCCATAGCATTGATTGATATTCACTGCCGCTATATTCCGGCCAATCAGGGAGCAAAATCAAGCTACTTATGGTGCCTGTAACAATAATAAGAATTACTGCAATATGACCATACGCGGAAAAACGCATCATAGAAATCATGATCTGTCCATCCAGCCCTACAGCCAATTCATTTTGTATACGCCAAAATTGCAGGCACAACAAAAATGGCCATAATCCACCAAACCAATATCCAACACTCAATAAGTGAATTACCTGATTAATCTGATGAAAAACACCTGTTATCCCATCATGTATTACCGAATGGCCGATAAAAGCATGACAAGACAGTAAAATGGCAGAGATGATTAACATCGTAATATTTCTGGTTTTTGGGTTATTGATAAACAATAACCCTGTAGCAACGATTGAAGCCAGTATTTGCCATTGCCAAACTTTGCCAAAAGTTGTTCCCAGTACTGCCAGCCAGATTTCCAGATTATAAGTATCTTGCCAACCATCCGCCATTATCCCCGCTTGCATCGCCAACCAGCCAATTGCCGTTATGAGTGCCACAATCGTACTGATAATTACCCCCAAACGGAGACGGGTATCAATCAGAACAGATAAACGATCGGGAACCAGCATGGCAGTAAATATGCTGAAGCCAAACATCAACATGACTGCCACGAAATGAGTGAAGCGACAAAGGGTATACAGCGCGGCCAGAGACATAATTACTTAACTGTAAAGCTATAGACGCCTTTAGTCTTATGCCCATCAACAGAGACTACGCTCCAGTCAACATCATATTTACCCGCCACCAGCTTATCTTCGACTGGAAGAATAAGTTTTGTATTGGTTGCCGGATCAAGCTTCAATTTACCCGTCTTTATAAGTTGATTTTCCGGACCAGTCACTTTTACTTTACTGAAATTCAGCTCAATACCTTCTGAAAAACTCAAAGTAATTATCTGTGGTGTATTTTCTACTGTCGTATCTTCTGCTGGAATTTGTTCTGTTAAATGCGCATGGGCCAAAGCTTGTTGGCAAGACATGCCGACAAAAAGAACCACTAAAGCAGATAACTTTCGGCAAAAAGAGTGAATTTTGCTGATAGCCATAAATGACCTCTTAATTTTCAGATGAATTTCTATAAATTGGTATCATCTTATATCAAAAGGATTATTTTATCCGCGATAACTTACAATGAGAATTTCGTCTTGTGAACTATCGCGCAAAAATAAAGGAAAACCGCAGTATTAGCCTTAAATATCCAAAGCTATTGTCGACTACTGCGGTTAATTCATCCCATGCAGTCAGACAGGATTTGCAGCAGCCAGACTTTTCAGATCCTTATCCAGGAAGAAGAGCGCCTTACCATCCTCACCAACCATATCCAGTTTATCAAGGATAGATTTGAATAATTTCTCTTCTTCGTGCTGTTCTGCTACATACCATTGCAGGAAGTTAAAAGTAGAATAATCCTGCGCAGTTATCGCCAAATGGGCAAGTTTATTAATTTCAGCAGTAATAAATTTCTCATGCTCATAAGTTCTCTTCAGTACATGGGATATGGATTCATAATCAGCCGAAGGCGCATCAATCTGTCCCAAACGTGGCATCGCACCAGTATCATTCAAATAATCAAACAAGCGATGCATATGCTGCATTTCTTCCTGAGAATGTGATTTAAAAAACGCGGCGGCGCCTGCTAACCCATTATCACTGCACCATGCACTCATTTGCAGATATAAATTCGCAGAATAGAACTCCAGATTCATCTGCTCATTTAATTTATTGACCATTTCTTGATTTAACATAATAGGCACTCCAGTTATTAATTTACCTGTATTATGCCAACTATATTAAAATAATAAAACCCAACAAGCAAAAATAAATTAAATACATGCATTACATTGAAATATAAATATATTTTCAAAAAACACAAACAGAAATGAATCTCATTTAATATATTTAAATGAAAATGAATTTTATTTACAAAATAACATCCACTCAGAGATTTTTATATTTAATGATAATGAATATTATTTATATTTATAAAATAATCAATTCAGCCCTTGCCAGAAAAGCGAGTCTGGATTAACTTTATCACTTTGTGAATTCGGGTTTCAATTCAGCGAGACACTTATGGGACATAATCTGGCCGGGCTTTCTCCAGAAAGTATGGATAAAGTCAATGTTGATTTGGCGGCATCGGGGGTAGCTTTTAAAGAACGTTACAATATGCCGGTACTTCCTGACACAGTCGAACAGGAACAACCCACGCACCTTAGGGAGTATTTTCAACAACGTTTGGTGCATTATCGCCAGTTATCCAAACAATTTTCCCGTTTACCTTACGAGCCCAAAGGCCGCTGACATCCATTGAGAATTGATAACCACCGGATAACCGGTGGTTATATCAAGTTATTGTTCTGCAAACTTATCCGTTGCACTAATCAAATGATGTAAAATACCCGGCTCATCAAATGAGTGTCCTGCTCCTTCAATGATGTGTAATTCTGCTTCCGGCCATGCTTGCGCTAAATCCCAAGCATTTTGCACCCGGCAAGCCATATCATATCGGCCATGAATGATGACTGCCGGAATATTCCTTATAACGTCAATGTTATTCAGCAGTTGCTGATCGTCATTCATAAACCCCTCATTGATAAAATAGTGGTTCTCAATTCGGGCAAACGCCAAGGCAAACTCATCTTCTGCGAAAGATTCCGCACTATCTGAAGGAAGCAATGTTACCGTCTCTCCTTCCCATAAACTCCAGAGACGAGCGGCTTCTAATTGAACCTGACGATCATCACTGGTCAGCCGCTTATTATATGCTCCGATAATATCCTTTCGCTCTTCTTCCGACAAAATAGATATTGTTCGTTGCCATTTGTCGGGGAAAAAATTAGAAGCGCCATCCTGATAATACCAGTGCAACTCTTGCGGCCTCAGCAAAAAAATTCCCCGAAGAATTAATTCAGAAACTCGCTGAGGGTGAGCCTGGGCATAAATTAAAGATAAAGTAGCACCCCATGAGCCCCCAAATACCAGCCATTTTTCCACCCCCATTAATTGACGCAAACACTCAATATCTTCAACTAAATGCCAAGTAGTATTATTTTCCAGACTGGCATGAGGTTTTGAACGCCCACAGCCACGCTGATCAAATAACATGACATGATATTTCTTAAGGTCAAATAGCCGACGATGATAACAGGCAATACCACCGCCCGGTCCACCATGAATAAATACCGCAGGCTTACCGTTAGGATTACCACATAATTCCCAATAGATTTGATGACCATCACCGGTGTCCAAATAACCAGAACGGTAAGCTTCACAGGCCGGATATAATTTTTTCAATTCTGACATAACATTTCCTTTACTGGCTAACACCAAATCTGGTGTCCATCTAATGACGGGTAGAGATAACTATCAGAAAATGTTATTTCAACTCACTATAGCTAATCGTATTTTGCTGACAATCAACAACAACACGGTAATCTTTGTCACGCTTAGAACCACGAACAGTAAGGGGAATGTTTAATATAGCTTTATCACCAGTGATATTTTCCTCATTTACCCACGCCACAGGTGTCGATGTCCCCAACTGCTTTTTATCTTCTGACCAACGGTTGATACGGTTTTGCAGAAAATCACGTTTTACCTGAGCGGCAATTTGCGACTTGGTTAAATTATCGCAAGAGACAAATTTATCAACACGTTTGCCCTCTGACACAGCAGATGCTGCGAATGAGACAGTGAGCAAAAGTGCAGCACCTGATAGGCCAATGCTATTAATGATATGACATGCTTTCATACTACCTCCTGTTAATATCTCAAAATAAGAGATTAAATATGGAGCTAACCTAACATGCCAGGTAAAATAAATGTATGATTATTGTTAAATAAATAATTTAATTATGTTGATTTTTCATCATCAAACATCACATTAACCTGCTCTTTTGTGCGATGCTGTTCGCGAATCTCTTGAGCAACCAACCCAATGGCTTCCCCACTACTCATTCCCTCAGCCATTAATTGCTGAATTTTCTCCACTGCCAGTTGCTGTTCCTGATGAGATAAGGTTGGCATACTTGAAAACATGATAATAACCTCTAAATAAACTGATCGACGCCGAAGAGTATAGCGATTTTTATCTCAGGTAAGGAGTGGATTTCTATGTTAATCTCTAGGGATGAAAATCAATGCCAACTCTTGCGTTACAACGGTTAAAACCAACACCATAATGAGTACTTCACTGCAAAAGCGACAATTACCTTATCAATCAGACGCTGCCATCCATTATTTCGCGCCAATTTCAAGCCAGCCTTGGGCAATGCTGCTCCATTCTGGTTCTGCAAACCATCCCCATAACCGGTTTGATATTCTGGTTGCAGAACCATTGATAACCCTTCTCAGTCATGAGAAATCAACCGCAATAAATGAACATGGCGATACTTATATTACTGAAGAAGATCCCTTCTATCTGCTAAAAAAACAGCTGGAGAAGTTAAATATTACAGCAAAGTTTGATCCTGATTTGCCATTTCAAGGAGGTGTACTGGGTCTATGGGGATATGATCTTGGACGTTGTATCGAAGAATTACCGTCACAAGCCAAAAATGAGTTGTCATTTCCAGATATGGCAATAGGGATTTATGACTGGGCGCTGATTGTTGATCATCATAAAAAAGAGGTGACTTTATTCAGCTACGGTGATGCTAATGCCCGCCTGAACTGGCTTATATCCCACCAGGCTTCGCCAAAAACGGCTTTTATACTGACCAGCGAGTGGCAGTCAAATATGAGTGCAGAGCAATATAATGAAAAGATTAGCTGTATTCATGACTATCTATTAGAGGGTGATTGTTATCAAGTTAATCTGGCACAGCGATTTTGCGCTGATTACCGGGGAGATGAATGGCAAGCATTTCTAAAACTGAATAAGAGCAATTGCGCACCTTTTTCTGCCTTTATTCGTTTACCGGAAAACTGTGTCATCAGTGTCTCTCCTGAACGTTTCCTACTCCTGGAAAATAAGCAAATCCAAACTCGCCCAATTAAAGGAACACTACCGCGCTTAAATGACGCAGAAAAGGATGCATTACAAGCTGAAAAACTGACGACATCAAAAAAAGACCGAGCTGAAAACCTGATGATCGTCGATTTATTACGTAATGATATTGGCCGGGTAGCCACCCCGGGCTCAGTTAAAGTTCCTGAATTATTTGTCGTTGAACAATTCCCTGCCGTTCACCATCTGGTCAGCACAATTACCGCAGCACTACCAAATGAACAACATGCCACGGACTTACTGCGCGCCTGCTTTCCCGGCGGTTCTATTACCGGCGCCCCTAAAATCAGAGCAATGGAAATAATAGAAGAACTTGAGCCTCATCGCCGACATGGATATTGTGGTTCAATTGGCTATATTAGCTTTTGTGGCACGATGGACAGTAATATCACTATTCGTACCCTTTTGACCGAGAAAGAAAAAATATATTGCTGGGCAGGTGGCGGAATTGTTGCCGACAGTATTGCTGAAAACGAGTATCAGGAAACATTTGATAAGTTGAATCATATTTTACCGCAACTGGGGAAAATAAAATCGATATGATGCCACTAGCTGATTTCATTAACAGATTTCAGCTACAGATTCCATCACCCCCTAAACGGCTTGCAAATAACACCCGCCATGCCGCGGTGTTGTTACCGATCATCTGCAAGCCGAAACCAACACTATTACTGACCCAGCGCGCCACCACATTACGATCACACGCCGGTCAAGTAGCCTTTCCCGGTGGGGTTGCTGATCCAGAAGACAAATCAATCATTGCGACAGCACTGCGGGAAGCAGAAGAAGAAGTCAACATCCCCCATCAGAAAGTTAAAGTTTTGGGGCAACTCATGCCCTTAGACAGCATTAGCGGTTATCTGGTGACACCCATTGTCGGGTTATTACCCCCAGAGCTGTCTTTCCACAGCAACCCGACAGAAGTTTCCAGTATATTCGAAGTCCCTTTATCTGAAGCGCTTTCTCTTTCAAGTTATCATTATCTTGATGTTAACCGCCGTGGTCAGCAACATCGCATCTATTTTCACTGGTATCAGGGGCGACTCATCTGGGGCCTGACCGCCGCTATCATTTATCAATTAGCTCAACAGGTTCAGCTTTGATCCAAATCATGAGAAATAATCAACCTGTGTTTTTTTCATCCATTTTTGTCACAGTTGCTATCATAATTCAAAAAAAACTGTAAACTCACTTATCAACACTACTAAATCACAGTAAAGTAGCGTACCCCAATATATATAACTATATCTCTATCTTTTTTAAGGAGTCTGGCGTGATTAGCGTTTTCGACATGTTTAAGGTCGGTATTGGCCCATCTAGTTCTCATACGGTTGGCCCGATGAAAGCCGGCAAACAGTTTGTCGACGATCTGGTAAACCAGGGCTTAATGCCTTCTATCACGCGTGTAGCCGTTGATATTTACGGCTCACTCTCATTAACCGGCAAAGGTCATCATACGGATATAGCCATTATCATGGGTCTGGCAGGTAATTTGCCAGCTACCGTTGATATTGATTCAATCCCCGGTTTTATTCGTGATGTAGAGCAAACTCAGCGTATTAAGCTGGCCAATGGCTTACATGAAGTCGATTTCCCTCATGATAGCGGCATGGTTTTCCGTAGTGATAACCTGTCGTTACATGAAAACGGTATGCAAATTCATGCATTCGCGGGAGACAAAGAAGTTTATAGCAAAACCTACTACTCAATTGGTGGTGGTTTTATTGTTGATGAAGAGCATTTCGGTAAACCCTCTCAGGATATCAAACCTGTCTCATATCCATTCAATTCAGCAAAAGAATTGCTGATGAATTGTAATAAAACCGGACTATCTATCTCCGGTTTAATGATGAAAAACGAACTGGATCTGCACAGTAAAGAAGAAATTAACGCTTATTTCGCTGATGTCTGGGGTACCATGCAGGCTTGTATTGAGCGTGGTCTGAACACAGAAGGCGTTTTGCCTGGACCATTGCGTGTACCACGCCGGGCAGCGGCATTACATCGTATGCTGGCCTCATCAAACAACCTGTCTGATGATCCAATGAATGTCGTGGATCTGGTGAACATGTTCGCCTTGGCAGTCAATGAAGAAAATGCCGCGGGTGGGCGTGTTGTTACCGCACCGACCAATGGCGCTTGCGGCATTGTTCCTGCCGTACTCGCTTATTACAACCATTGCATTGAACCTGTGACACCAGAGCTGTATATTCGCTATTTCCTGGCATCCGGCGCTATCGGCATTCTGTATAAAATGAATGCCTCTATATCTGGAGCTGAAGTTGGTTGCCAAGGGGAAGTGGGTGTTGCCTGTTCAATGGCGGCAGCCGGCCTTGCTGAACTGCTGGATGGTAGTGCTGAACAGGTCTGTATTGCAGCTGAAATCGGCATGGAACATAATCTCGGCCTTACCTGTGACCCGGTTGCAGGCCAAGTACAGGTGCCTTGTATTGAACGAAATGCAATTGCTTCAGTAAAAGCCATCAACTCTGCCCGTATGGCTTTGCGCCGTACCAGTGAACCATGTGTTTCTCTCGATAAAGTCATTGAAACCATGTACGAAACAGGCAAAGACATGAACGCTAAATATCGTGAAACATCCCGCGGCGGTCTGGCGATTAAAGTTCAGTGTGATTAATCAAATAAATAATCTGTTTTTTGATCAGTAAATCCTTCTGCCATCAAAATATCCCTACCTTAAGGTAGGGATATTTTTTAGCCAAAACTTACAATGATCACTTTTCGATCGAAAAAGATGAATATATTTTTAATTTTGAATTAATAAGATGTTACCGAAAACAGAATAAATAACCATAAATAGTCAAATTACAGATAATTATAAATTAATTTAACAATATTTAGCTTATTAAATTGTTTTGTGGTTAACATTTTCATCTATTTCATTTTTTCTGACTGACAGCAATTTTCCTCAGGTATTTCTAATGGTAATCTAGCAGCCTATTTTTTCAGTCAATAAGAGATAAAGTCTAAATCAAGTCAAATATTCAGGTATCACATTGATAAAAGATTATTATTAGTACAAATATGCTTTTTATTGGAGGAATGATTCATCAAAATTATTGGAGTAACTTTGTAATAATCCTGCGTTTATATTGTTAACAGAGGGGAAAACAGGTGAGTATAGCCATTATGATTGGCACACATGGAGCTGCGGCTGAACAACTGCTTCGTACCGCAGAGATGTTAATTGGGGAACAGGAAAATGTTTCTTATATTGACTTCGTTCCTGGTGAAAATGCCGATACTTTATTTGAAAAATACAACAGTAAACTTGCAGCACTTAACACAGAACAAGGTGTACTGTTCCTTGTTGATACATGGGGAGGAAGTCCATTCAATGCCGCTAACCGTATCGCTGTAGATAAAGAGAATTATGAGATCATCACCGGGGTTAACGTTCCGATGTTAGTTGAAACCTTTATGTGCCGGGATGACGGCCCAACTCTGACAGAACTGGTTTCTGTTGCTCTGGAAACAGGAAAAGAAGGCATTCGGGCCCTGAAAACGGAAGAACCCCAAAAAGCCGAACCCGCTAAACCGGTAACGCCTGCGGCTGTACCTTCATTTACCCCATCTGCGGGTGGTCATATGAAAATAGCCCTGGCCCGGATTGATGACCGTCTTATTCATGGTCAGGTTGCAACTCGTTGGACAAAAGAAACCAATGTGAAACGGATCATTGTCGTCAGTGATGAAGTTGCTGCCGATACTGTCCGCGCCACCTTGCTAAAACAGGTTGCTCCGCCGGGGCTCAGTGCTCACGTTGTTGACGTTGCCAAATGTGTTCGCGTTTATAACAACCCCAAATACGCTAATGAGCGTGTTATGTTGCTATTTACAAATCCAACAGATGTTTTACGTCTGGTCGAAGATGGTGTTGATATCACCTCTGTAAACATCGGTGGAATGGCATTCCGTCAGGGAAAAACTCAGATTAACAACGCAATATCCGTTGATGAAACCGATATTGCGGCCTTCAAAAAACTGGATGAACGTGGCATTGAGCTCGAAGCCCGTAAAGTTGCCAGTGACAGCCGTCTGCAAATGATGGATCTGCTCCAGAAGGTTAAAAACGAAAAACAAACCAGAGCAATTTAACTATTACTCAATGACAAAAATTTCTTACCAAATTTAATTTGGTTATAGGAGACAAACAATGGAAATTACCGTTGTTCAAATTGCATTGATATTCATCGTAGCTTGCATAGTCGGAATGGATTCCATTCTTGATGAATTTCAATTCCATCGCCCACTCGTGGCCTGTACTTTAATTGGGATCATCCTGGGTGATATGACAACCGGTATCATTATCGGCGGTACACTGGAAATGATCGCGCTTGGCTGGATGAATATCGGTGCTGCAATTGCCCCGGATGCAGCTTTAGCGTCAATCATCTCAACTATCCTGGTCATTGCTGGTGGCCGTGATATTGGTGAAGGTATCGCCCTGGCTATTCCTCTGGCAGCCGCAGGACAAGTGCTGACCATCATTGTACGTACTATCACTGTTGCCTTCCAACATGCCGCTGACAACGCAGCAGAACGTGGTAACCTTCGTGCAATCAGCTTTATCCATTTATCCGCATTACTGCTCCAGGCTATGCGTATCGCCATCCCTGCCCTGATTGTCGCATTATCTGTTGGCACCAATGAAGTCCAGCAATTACTCGCGTCTATCCCTAAAGTCGTAACAGATGGCCTGAACATCGCGGGGGGAATGATCGTGGTGGTTGGTTACGCAATGGTCATCAATATGATGCGTGCCGGCTACCTGATGCCATTCTTCTACCTGGGCTTTGTCACAGCAGCATTCACTGACTTCAACCTAGTTGCATTAGGTATTATTGGTATTGTTATGGCCGTACTGTACATCCAGTTAAGCCCCAAATATAACAAACCTCAAGTGGTCGCTGCCCCTGAACACGCCAATAACCACCTTGATAACGAATTAGATTAAGAGGATGAGCAACATGTTAGATACAACAAAAACTACGGCTCAGACAGCAGGCCAGAAAAAACTAACACCAAGCGATATCCGCGGTGTATTTCTCCGTTCTAATGTGTTCCAAGGTTCATGGAACTTTGAACGTATGCAGGCTTTGGGTTTCTGTTTCTCTATGGTTCCGGTTCTTCGTCGCCTGTATCCAGAAAATACCGATGAGCGTAAACAAGCAATTAAACGCCACCTGGAATTCTTCAACACTCACCCTTACGTCGTCGCGCCTGTACTGGGTGTCACGATGGCAATGGAGGAACAGCGCGCTAACGGCGCTCCGATTGATGATGGCGCCATCAACGGCATCAAAGTCGGTTTGATGGGGCCACTGGCTGGTGTTGGCGACCCAATTTTCTGGGGCACAGTCCGCCCGGTATTTGCTGCTCTGGGTGCGGGTCTCGCCATGAGTGGCAGCTGGCTTGGGCCTGTGCTGTTTTTCTTCTTATTTAACCTGGTACGCCTGTTGGTTCTCTATTCAGGTATCTCTTATGGCTATAAGAAAGGGATTGATATCGTTCAGGATATGGGTGGCGGTTTCCTGCAAAAAATGACGGAAGGGGCGTCAATTCTTGGCCTGTTTGTCATGGGGGCATTAGTTAACAAATGGACGAAAGTCAATATCCCGCTGGTTGTATCAGAAATTCCTAACCAGCAAACAGGTGAAAATACAATAACCACAGTTCAGAATATCCTCGATCAGTTGATGCCGGGCCTGGTCCCACTGTTACTGACATTTGCCTGTATGTGGCTATTACGGAATAAAGTCAATGCCCTGTGGATTATTATTGGCTTCTTTATTCTGGGGATTATTGGCGCCAGATTTGGTTTCCTCGGTCTATAGTTAATCTATTCGGGGAAGGGGGAATTCCTCCCCCGAATTTTCTTTCCTACAGCAACACAGGGATTAAAGAATGAGCCTTAATGATATGGTATTAGTTGGTTTAATCGTATTAATGCTGGCTTTCGCTGTCTATGATGAATTTGTGGTTAATCTGCTGAAAGGGAAAACTTACTTACAAATAAAGCTAAAAAGAAAGCACAAAATTGATGCTCTCATCTTTATTATCCTGATACTTATTGTTGTTTATAATAACATCACTGCTTATGGCAGCCGTTTAACCACATATTTATTGTTATTTACTATCCTGGTGACTATTTATATTGCCTATATACGCTCACCTAAATTGTTATTTAAAAATAACGGTTTCTTCTATGCAAACACATTTATTTCCTATGATCGAATAAAAACCATAAATTTATCTGAAGATGGCATCTTGGTTATTGGCTTAGAAAATAAGAAGTTATATCTATCAGTAAGCCAACTTGATGATTTAGAAAAGATTTATAAATTTCTTATCGAAAACAGATAGATAAGAATCAATAATAAATTAAAAAATAATAAACAGTCAGCTTGAATGCTGACTTTTATTTTTACCACATAATAGATAATGATAATTATTATCGACATTATACCTCAATTCTAAAAACAATATTATTTTCCCTTTTTAAATTATTGTGCTATCTTTTAAATAGTCATGGGGAGTAGCCTGTTTCAGGAAAACGATTTAGTTAATTTTTCTGAAAAGCTCGTATCAACACGCTCGTTTAAAAGTAAAACGTGGTGCGGGCAGCCTTATTTCGGTTGGCAAGACCATAGCATATAATACTATCATTGGTTGGGGGTGGGTTATATGTATATGGAAACACCCAACCGAGGTTATTTTAATGAATATGTACGCAACCCTTATCTTAGCTTTAGCGCTTTCAATGGATGCCTTTGCTGCTGCAATTTGTAAAGGGGCCACACTACATAAACCACATTTTCGTGAGGCAATCCGTACTGGTTTGATATTTGGCTTGGCAGAAGCCTGTACCCCACTGATTGGCTGGTCTATAGGGCTTTATACTAGCCAATATATTATGGAATGGGATCACTGGGTTGCTTTTACTCTGTTATTTATTCTGGGCTGTAGAATGATGACAGAGAGTTTTAAAGTGAATCAGGAAAAAAAATGCGAATCACCCTGTCGCCACAACTCAATGGTACTAATAACAACAGCCATTGCTACCAGCCTGGATGCAATGGCAGTCGGTATCGGGCTCGCTTTTCTTCAAGTCAATATCGTGCATACCGCTATAGCTATCGGTATGATGACAATGATTATGGCAACATTGGGGATGTTAATTGGCCGCTATATTGGCCCGCTGCTGGGCAAACGCGCTGAATTTATTGGTGGGTTTATTCTGATTGCGATTGGTTTCAATATATTATTTGAGCATCTCGAATTATTTATGTACGCGAAATAACACCTTCAGCCCAAAATATTAACCTCTCAAGGACTGTATTTTGGGCTGAAATCCTAATTATCTAAGGCGTTGATAAACCCGCAATATAAAATCAGTTTCGCATTCAAACAGCGCCTTATTTGCCAATTCTTTTCCCACCGTTTCAGTTGCCCGCCAGGCAAATGGCGTCATCTGTAATAAATGATACGCTTGTATTCCATCTAATTTCATTGAATAAGATAATGACTCATCTGCTATCAATTCAAATCCTGCCAATTGTTCTGTCTTCAATGGATGAAGATGAATATTTTGATAAATCAACTCTTTGAGCTGATAAAGATGTCGAGGACCAGGAGTCACTGTCAGAACAATTCCTTGTGACTTAATCACCCTTACCAACTCTTCTGCTTTGCAAGGTGCATAAATTCGCAACACCCCAGCAAGAGACTTATCGGCAAATGGCAAACGATGGCTTGACGCGACACAGAAACTGACAGAAGGATAGCGTTTAGCGCCATAACGCACAGCGATCTTAGCGACATCTAACCCATAGATGTTAAGATTACGCCCCTTGCTTAACCGCTCTTCAACCGCGGCGGTGTAGTAACCTTCACCGCATCCTATATCCAGCAAACTATCTGCATTTTCTGGCAGATACTTTCCCAGCAGTTCTGAAACCCGTTGTTGTAATGGCTGATAATATCCTGAATCCAAAAATGCCCTTCTTGACTGCATCATCTCCGGGCTGTCTCCTGGCTCTTTGGACCTTTTATACTGAACGGGCATCAGATTAACATACCCTTCTTTAGCACAATCAAACTGATGATTATTTTCACAGCGCCATTGCTGCCGGGTTAGCAATAAAGGTTGATGGCATAAGGGGCATTGATAAGACATATGATTCCCAAAAAATAAGTAAAAATCAGCGAATACTATAGCATATTCTGATACTTTTCATCGTAAATCATACTACTTAATAGTTCTATATAAGCGATTAATCATTATCTTGAATGAAATTACATTCCACTATTTTCAGAATTATTTTTGAGCCAGCTCGCAATATTTTTATAGAATAAATATATTTATCAGGTATTATTTTCCAATCAAAAATCGAGAAAACACAAGTTATTAATAAGTGATTTAACTAACATAAACAGCTAATAATACAGGTAATAGAATGAATATTTTCATACAATATTTTAATAAATTAAGATCTATTTCACCAAGATTCGACATTATGCCGAATACAAACTACCTTGATCTTATTCCATCAAAGAGTGATGTTGAGACTTTATCTGATGATCTGGATAAAGTCCGAGCGGATTTTGCTGTTGTATTGAAGCAATTCAATGATGAAATTATATTATCTACAGGGAAAGGGACGATATATGACCAAGAGAATAAACAAAAAACACCCGAAAATAGATAAACAAATCTATCCAAGTGATATCAACCCATTATATTACCAGCTTCCTGATTCGGAAATATTAACTATTTATGAACGATATACAAAGGGGGCAACGGATAGATTCTTAATCTTAATCGAACAACAACAAAAGCATAGGCATGAAATGGAAAAAATTGCCTTAGAACAGACAATAAAAAAAAGAATAAGAGGGCAAAATTGTGGGCTGTTACTGACTTTTACCTCTCTATTTGTCGCTTTAATCTTAGGATTAAATGGGCATAATTGGTTAGCAGGCATTATCGGAAGCGGTACTGTAACAACGATTTTAATTATTTATGTTTTGAACAGAAATCCACAATCTTATATAAAATAAATCAAATTCATAGAAAGTGCATTCATACTTAATTTTATGGTAGAAGAACCAAAGTGGATAAAGACAGTGCTAATTTTTAGGATTTTTTTCGAAGGATGAAGAATAAGTAGTTAATTATCTAAATCCGTAATCTTATATATGACATTAACTTCAGCATCCGTAAAGGAGTGAACCCGCTCTGCAATTGGTATTAACTCACTCCTTTCAATTTTCCCCTCTCCCCACAACTAACTAACAGCTCGGCAAACAGCACGTTTTTGATTACTTACCCGTGTTAATATTATGCCGCTGCCACATGGAGTTTCAAACCTAATGCTTTAACGACCTTCAAAATAGTACCAAACTCAGGGTTGCCGTCACCAGATAACGCCCGGTATAAACTCTCACGAGACAGACCGGCATCTTTTGCCACCTGAGTCATACCACGCGCACGTGCAATTGTACCTAACGCACGCGCAATAAAAGCAGGATCATCACCAACTTCTTCAATACAAGCATCTAAATACTCAGCCATATCTGCTTCAGTTTTCAGGTATTCTGCTGAATCCCAACGGGTAAATTGCTCACTCATCATGTTGTTCCTCCCAACTACGGGCCAGTTGTAAAGCAAGTTTAATATCCTTATCTTGTGTGCTTTTATCACCACCACAAAGCAAAACAACAATCTGCCTGCCTTTTTGTATAAAATACACCCTATAACCGGGGCCATAATCAATGCGACATTCGCTGACACCATTACCAACCGGTTTTACATCGCCAAAATTACCTTCAGCAATACGGTCAACGCGAGCCAATATCCGCATCTTGGCCCGTATATCCTTGAGTCCGACCAACCAGTCAGAGAATGTATGGCTTTTCAATATCTCTTTCATAAAAACAATCGTAGCTCATAAGCTACAATTAATCAAGTTTTGAAACTTCACTGGTAATCACATTATCTGCATGCCAAATTCCTTTCCTTATGGAACATGCACTGTTAGACAAACATACGTGATTTCATGCCACAAAAAGATATTGAACTGGTCATTGAGGCCCTGAACTCTGCCCTCAGCGTCTTCCTACGTGAAACTGATCTTTTATGGGATAAAAATGCCCTAAGTTCCACTTCTACAGCCAACATTCGTGAACAACACTTGCCATTATACTTTCCGAAAACAATTGCTTCTTTTTGTCGATTGAATAGATAGCCATAACCGAACGCGGGAGTTCTTAATAAAGGATATATTGCTTTACCTATTTGATCAGGAAAACCTAAAGCTACAGAGGCCAATACTGAAGTAGGCATTACAGAATTACTTGAACGCAATATATAATCGAAAATCCGCTCAATAATGCTGATCTCCTTTGCACTGCTAATCACTTCAATCAACCAGTTTTCTAATGCCATAAGAGCACATTGCAACAAACAAGGTAAAGTTGATACTCCCCGATACCCTTTCCATAAATGCGGAGAAGCATATTGTTTAACAACAGTTCCATCATTAAGTATTAACTCAACCTCTTTTGCTGTAGTTTCAAAAGGCATTATTGAATTTTCTTCATTCTGCTTTGGTTGAGCAAATTCAGAATTTGCATATTTCTGAACCGCTGTATTAAGTAATTGAATTATAAAATCCAAAGCCAATCTAGGATGAAATTTCAGAAGATATTTAAATGGACCTTTTGCCCCACTTGCAGGGAAAAAACCTCGCTCAGTATCTAATCCAAAATATTCCCCTACGTCTAGTCTACGATGTAGAGGAAAACTATTTTCATCTCTATTTTCATCTGGTTGTTCAATTAACCACTCATGTAAAGACAATCGCTTCACAAACTCAGGGCGCGTCTTACAAATAATGGGGGTATTTATACCAATAAAAACCAAACCAGCGAACTCATCAACATACCTTAGCCTTCTAGGATTACGTTTAGAGATAAATACATCTCTTATCATAAGGTTATCAAATTCAATTTCAATTGCAGAAGATACTTTTATTAACGCGCTAAGAATCTTATTTCTAATCTTCATATGAATCTTTGATCGACTCCAGTAACCATAAAGAAATTAGACCAACAACTTTAGCTTCCTCTGGTAATTCATCATGTATATTTATAACATTGCACCATTCATCAACCAAGACAACAATATGAGGTAAAACATTTGCAGTCATCTTATCACGATTATCATATAGAAAATTAAGTAGAGCATTCCAACCTTTGCCATCCGGTCGCAAAAATAATGTATCAATCAGCTCAGTATTATTTTTAGCATTGGGTTTTATATATAATGGATTAGGCCGCTGACAGGTTATTCGAAGAATGAAAAAAATCGAATCAATAAATGACAATTATTCCCCAACAAATCTTTGGACAAATTATTTAAAAACATCTCAGGTAATTCACTCTGTATAATTGCTGAAATAACTTCATCTTTCCAATAGTTTTCAATATCATTTGAAAGTAATAAAGATGATATGAAATCTGTACACACAACCTCAAATTTAATCTGTTGAAATAACCATAAACGAAATGCTCTATTAACAGCTGGCTCGTTACCAATAGCAGTTAAGAATGCCCTTATATCATGAGCGTTTCCAATATATTCCTTTGAAATAAACTCTTCTAATGCCCAGTCTTCTAAAACATCATACATTGGGCTAATCACTGACTTTTGGGAATCTCTATAAATGAGATTATCTTCTTCCAGTTTTGCTACAACCTCAGGATCAAACAATGACTCATCAACACCATATAACATTTGCTTTGCCCGCTTCTTAGCAATTTCAATAAAAGTTGATTTTCTCCGAGCTGGCATTCCAAATTTTCTATCCACATTACATGCTATCACGCTCTGCCAAATAATATTTCTAAAATCTTTTTCACTCACATCAGGCTCAAACTCCGCACCATTATTAATGGCACGTACTGCCAGCTCGATATAAAACGGTATATAGAGCAATTCAGTTAAAGATTGGTTTAAAAAAATCCTTTTAGTGCAGGTATTTCACTACATAACTCTTCAACCTGATCATCATTAAATCCGTTGATATTAATACTTTCGTAATTTATACCTCTTGGCTGGAGATAACTAAAGATAATCTGCTGATAAGCGTAGTCTCTTCCAGTGGCAATCACAGTCCATCCAGACTGCTTCCTAATAAATTGTAATAAATCAACAAATGCATTATCCAGATTCAGTTCTAATATCTTTTCCAATGATTCAATAACTAGTATTTTTCCAGGTAAGAGAGAAAAATATCCTTCAAGTTGCCCAATTGAATGATTCATTCCAATAGATGAAAAAACATCATTTAAATGATTTTTATCTAGGTCTTCAGACCTTAAGTAAAAGACTGGCACATCACTATTTCTGCTTAATATGAAATCCTTTACAATAACTGATTTCCCACTTCCTCTAGAACCAGTTACAAACAGAAAATCATAATCCTTAACTTTTTCATATAGCTCTGTCAGATAGCTTGCTCTAACAATATGGCTACCAGCAATAGTATTATTAATGCCTTGTAAAATATAATCTCCACGTTCTTTCAATATATTAATGTCTTGATTAATATTTCGCGTGGCATTTCGATCAAAAAGCAAATTAATTTCTTTTGACACATTTTTAATCTCTAACGTGCCAGCATTCTGATTAAATTCTTGTATATATGTAACTATTCGAGAAAATACTAATGAAGGAGGTTGAGATGAACTGGTTTCGATAAGTGAACACAAAAGGGTTACAACGGTTGAATTCTTAGAGTCTAAATCATAAGGAACAATTTGAAATATCCTTAAAAATTTCCAAAGATCTTCATCTGTTACTTCAATACCTTTATTAGCTAGATTCAATTGATTACGGAATATCTCTAATCTTCTAATTTTAGTTTCACTGGTAAAGCCTTTTGTTTTCGATTTTTTAAGGAATTCAGCAGCATTAGATGAATATTTAGCCCACTCAAGTATTGGGAGGGTATCATTTACATCTAATTTTGGCAAAGTCCCTGTAATTAATACAATTGAATCAAATTCAGCATTGAAATTATCACTTTTGAAATCATGCCACGCACTATTAATAACTTCTGAAAAAATTTAACTACTTGAATCACTAATCGTTATTTCGTGTTTAATCTGGGCAAATAATTTGCTTTCGTTCCCATAATCATCCGATGCATATAGGATGAAATCATCGGTATGAATACTATCATATTTCCCTTGAAATTTAATTTTGTTAGCTTTCATTGTTGCAGAAAGACATGGCACATATAAGCTGGCCAATAAAGCTATTAAAAATACAGCTTGCACTCTAGTTTCAAAATTTACACCACCTCCACCAGTGGAAAATGGATTACTTTGTTTTTTAAAATCATTTACCATATAACTAGCCCCTTCCTGATAGTGGTATTTTCTGAAAAACACTCCCAATATATATCTATAAGTAAGTTAAAATTGGTATTTACTGATGCCTCATGAATACGACATAATCTGGATTCTTCTTTTTATATTGATGATATTGAAGAATTAATGTTGTCAAATCACCAACAACGATATAAAAATAGGCTTCCGGGACATCAGGTACCTCCGCAAACCAACATGCCAGACTAAAATCTGGGGAATATACTTCATTAAAACCTGCACGAAGACCAAGGTCTGCTTGAGTCAAGTCTGCATTAACCCTTGCTATTTTTAGTCTTTTACCAATCACAATTAATACTCAGTTCTAATTTTAGTACATAAATTATCCCCCTTTTAAGAAGGTCTATCAAGATCTTGATTTTCCTGATGCCAAAAATATGTTGATAGAAGTAAAGCTTACTCGCGCCCTCAAAAAAATTCCTACCTTCTCATGTACACGCGGCTGCAACATTAAAATTAACACCGACTCATTTATCCCGCCTTTTGCCTAGTCATTTTGAAGATATTAGTGTTACTAACCTTGAACGTTATCAAGAGGTAAATAATTAATCTGATAGTCAAACCTAAACGTTACTAAACCTGATTTTGCAACTGTCACATATAAACTATCACGATCAGCGATTCCATAGACTTTATCTTTAGGCTTTAATGAGCTGAATTTTATGTCTGATAATATAACATTTCCCTTTGTAAGTTTTTACCGTTATAACAGTCACAGTAAAAACACTAATTCCATAAGGGTAAAAATTCCCGGATTCCACTAACCCGCCCTGAACTTACATAAATAAAAAAGCCAGACATCATAATGATTAATCTGGCTTTTTTGAACTCATATGCAATTATTTGGACTTAATATTGCTATTCCCACTCAATCGTCGCAGGCGGTTTACCGCTGACATCATACACAACCCTTGAAATTCCATTGACTTCATTGATGATCCGGTTAGAAACCCGGCCAAGGAAATCATAAGGTAAATGCGCCCAATGTGCAGTCATGAAATCGACTGTTTCTACTGCACGTAAAGAGACAACCCAGTCATATTTACGGCCATCCCCCATAACACCCACAGAACGAACGGGCAGGAATACAGTAAATGCCTGGCTTACCTTATTGTACAAATCAGCTTTGTGCAATTCTTCAATAAAGATAGCATCCGCACGACGCAGCAGGTCACAGTACTCTTTCTTCACTTCACCCAAGACACGAACACCCAAACCAGGACCTGGGAATGGATGGCGGTTCAACATGTCATAAGGCAATCCCAGCTCCAGGCCAATCTTGCGAACTTCATCTTTGAACAACTCTTTCAGCGGTTCCACCAGACCCAGTTTCATCTCTTCCGGCAAACCACCTACGTTATGGTGAGATTTGATGACGTGTGCTTTACCTGTCGCAGAGGCCGCTGATTCAATAACGTCCGGGTAAATAGTGCCTTGAGCCAACCATTTAACCTGAGCCTGTTTACTTGCCTCTTGATCAAACACTTCAATAAACACACGGCCAATGGTTTTGCGTTTTTCTTCCGGATCATTGATGCCAGCCAATGCAGTAAGGAAGCGATCTTCTGCGGGAACATGGACGATATTCAGCCCAAATTTACCAGCAAACATTTCCATTACCTGGTCGGCTTCATTCAAACGCAGTAAACCGTTATCGACAAATACACAGGTCAGACGTTTGCCAATTGCACGATGCAGTAATAACGCGGTGACAGAGGAATCAACACCACCGGACAACCCTAAAATAACGTGATCGTCACCAATCTGTTCACGCAGACGTATAACAGCATCTTCAATAATCGAATCAGGAGTCCACAGAGCTTCACATTGGCAAATATCCAATACAAAACGTTCCAGTATGCGTTGCCCTTGATGGGTATGGGTGACTTCCGGATGGAACTGTACACCATAAAAACGTTTTTCTTCATTCGCTATAATGGCAAACGGGCAAGTATCAGTGCTGGCAATAGTGATAAAATCCGCAGGGATTGCAGTGACTTTATCACCATGACTCATCCATACATCCAGTAACGGTTTACCCTGCTCATTCAACGAATCCTGGATACCACGAAGCAATGCACTTTCCGCTTTAATTTCAACCTGAGCATAACCAAATTCACGTTCAATAGAACTTTCTACCTTGCCACCGCATTGCATCGACATAGTTTGCATGCCATAGCAGACACCCAGTACAGGAATATCGGCATTAAAAACATATTCAGGTGCACGCGGACTTTCCTGCTCTGTGGTACTTTCCGGGCCACCAGAAAGAATAATACCGCTTGGGTTGAATTCGCGGATTTGTTCTTCCGTTACATCCCATGCCCAAAGTTCACAGTAAACGCCGATTTCACGGATACGGCGAGCAATCAACTGAGCATATTGCGAACCAAAATCAAGGATAAGAATACGGTGCTGATGGATATTTGTTGTCATGTGTGGCGAATTCCAAAAAAACAAGTAAATAAGAACAAAGGAGATAGGTGGCTCCTACAGGAGCCACAATAAATATGAATTATAGACCTAATCGGTAGTTTGGAGACTCTTTGGTAATGGTTACATCGTGAACGTGGCTTTCCTGAATACCCGCACCACTAATGCGAACAAATTCGGCTTTGGTTCTCAATTCATCAATAGTTGCGCAGCCAGTCAGCCCCATACAGGAACGCAGGCCGCCCATTTGCTGATGGATAATGTTTTTTAGCAATCCCTTATAGGCAACTCGGCCTTCAATGCCTTCCGGTACCAGTTTGTCTGCGGCATTATCAGTTTGGAAATAGCGATCGGAAGAACCTTTAGACATCGCGCCCAGAGAACCCATTCCACGATAAGATTTAAATGAACGCCCCTGGAATAGCTCAATTTCTCCTGGGGATTCTTCCGTGCCTGCCAACATGGAACCAACCATGACACAGGAGGCCCCTGCGGCAATTGCTTTAGCAATATCGCCGGAGAAACGAATACCACCATCAGCAATAACCGGGATCCCTGTGCCTTCCAGCGCTTCAACCGCATCAGAGATAGCAGTAATTTGCGGCACACCGACACCCGTCACAATACGGGTAGTACAGATAGAACCAGGACCAATACCGACTTTAACCGCATTGACACCAGCTTCTACCAACGCTTTTGCACCTTCTCCCGTCGCCACGTTACCACCAATAATCTGTAGATTCGGGTATTTAGCGCGGGTTTCACGAATACGCTGCAATACACCTTCAGAATGACCGTGTGATGAATCAATCAGCAGAACATCAATACCCGCGGCAACCAACGCATCAACACGCTCTTCATTACCGGCACCCGCACCAACCGCGGCCCCAACGCGTAAACGTCCATGCTCATCCTTACAGGCATTAGGTTTACGTTCCGCTTTCTGGAAATCCTTAACCGTGATCATGCCAAGCAGATGAAAGTCCTCATCAACCACCAGCGCTTTTTCAACCCGTTTTTCGTGCATTTTCTGCAACACAACATCACGGGCTTCGCCTTCTTTTACCGTTACCAGACGCTCTTTAGGTGTCATTACCGCAGTAACCGGCTGATCCAGATCGGTAACGAAACGTACGTCACGACCCGTAATAATACCAACTAACTCATTTCCTTCGGTCACAACAGGATAGCCAGCAAAACCATTACGTTCTGTCAGTGCCTGAACTTCACGCAATGTTGTTTTCGGAGCCACCGTGACGGGATTTGTCACAACACCGCTCTCATGTTTTTTCACCCGGCTAACTTCTTCTGCCTGGCGCTCAATAGACATATTTTTATGAATAAAACCAATTCCGCCTTCCTGAGCCAGCGCAATAGCCAAGCCGGATTCAGTCACGGTATCCATCGCCGCAGACAGCATAGGAACATTCAGACGAATAGTGGAAGTCAGTCGAGTAGACAGATCAGCAGTGTTAGGCAGAACAGAAGAGTGGGCAGGAATTAACAAAACATCGTCAAAAGTTAAAGCTTCTTTTTTAATTCGTAACATAAGCAATATCTCACCAGGCTGCGGACAATTTAAGGAATAAAATATTGCCGCGGCATTATACAGAACGTAATCGGTTGCCTCCAGCATTTTATTAAAAAATTTCTTGCTTACTTCATAACGAACGTTAGTATCGGTGAATTAAGCCCTTGTTTTGGAATTTGATCTGGCTCACATGTCACTACCTTCTAATACTGGAATTTTTTCTGTCAGCCGCCTCAATCAGACGGTCCGTCAACTGCTCGAAATGGAAATGGGCAGAATTTGGCTAAGTGCTGAAATATCGAATTTTTCTCAACCCTCCTCCGGACACTGGTATTTCACCCTGAAAGATGAACGCGCTCAGGTGCGGACCGCAATGTTTCGCAGTAGTAATCAACGGGTGACATTCAAACCACAAAATGGTCAGCAGGTTTTAGTCCGCGCGGCAATTACGCTTTATGAACCCAGGGGAGACTACCAGCTTATTGTTGAAAGTATGCAACCCGCCGGTGATGGCCTGTTACAGCAACAGTTTGAATTATTGAAACAGAAACTCAATGACGAAGGATTATTTGATCAGCGTCATAAGAAACCCCTTCCCTCTCCTGCTCAACAGCTTGGGGTGATTACATCAGCCAGTGGCGCCGCCCTGCATGATATTCTGAATATTTTGCAGCGCCGTGATCCATCATTGCCAATTGTCATTTATCCAACAGCCGTTCAAGGGACCGAAGCGCCGCTACAGATTATTCGGGCAATTGAATTAGCTAATGAAAGGCAGGAATGTGATGTATTGATCGTCGGCCGCGGTGGTGGCTCGTTGGAAGATTTATGGAGTTTCAATGATGAACGTGTCGCCAGAGCGATTTTTCACAGTGATATTCCGATAGTCAGTGCAGTAGGCCATGAAACGGATGTTACCATTGCTGATTTCGTGGCAGATTTGCGGGCCCCGACACCATCAGCAGCCGCTGAATTGGTCAGCCGTAATCAACTCGAATTGTTACGTCAAATCCAGTCGCAACAACAGCGATTGGAGATGGCAATGGATTACTTCTTTGCACAAAAACAGCAGGTTTTCAGCCTGTTATCTCACCGTTTACAACAACAGCACCCTCATTTACGGCTGGCTCGTCAGCAAAACTTACTGGTTAGCTTACGCCAGCGACTCACTGACAGTTTGCAACGACATCTGCGACAAAGCGATCTGGCTTATGAGAAATTGCAACAACGGCTCGGGTATTCAGAACCCAGTCAGCAGATCCGCCAGTATAGCCAACAGATTCAGCAACAAGATTTTCGGCTAAAACAAGCGATCGAACGACAAATCAGCCGTTCCAGAGAAAAATTTGCTGTTTCCTGCTCACGAATGGAAGCCGTCAGCCCACTGGCGACACTGGCCCGTGGTTACAGCATCAGCGAAGCCCCTGATGGAAAATTACTGAAACAAACCAAACAAGTGCATGTTGGTGATACTCTGAAAACCCGGTTACAAGATGGCTGGATTGAGAGTGAAGTGATTAAGGTCAAGAAAGAACGTAAAAAACGACCAGCAAGTCAGAAATAGTGGCATTCCCTTGCCACTTATTTTTTCTACTATCAGAAACGGATTTCTGCACCTGCAATATAAGTCCGGCCTCTGGCTGTTTGCATAGACGAAGTTTGTTCAATCATTAATGGAGACGAATTTGCGCGATTAAGTGCTTCCGAATAATTTTTGTTTGCCAAGTTCTGTACTGAAAATTTCAACAGCACGTTTTTATTTATCTGATAATCACTATAAAGATCGACTATCGTTGGGATTTTAGGTTCCTTTTGCAATATAACCCGCCCGTCGTCATCAATATTATATTGATCTGGGTCCATCCTATGAGAATCACCCGTATATTTAACAATCGCACCAACACGGACTTTCTCATCAAATAAACGGACACCAGTATCCAGAGTCATAAAACTATCAGGCAATTGTGACACGGGATCGGCACCAAAATGCGCTGTAGCGGCAGAAGTTGGCTGGCGCGTTTTTTGCCAGCTATAAGCCAATTTGCTATAAAATATACCTGCATCATAATCAGCAGAAACTTCATACCCGCTTATTTTCACCGGCGTCAGACTATTGTGATAGATATACATTTTGATGTTAGGATCGACTGTATCGTAATCTACTGAACTATCAGCTTTACATGTTTTCCTATTGCCACAGATAAGCCAGATATCACTGAGAATATAATCTTTTATTCTAGATTGATACCAGGCAGCCTTCAGGCGGAAGGTATCTCCTTTTACAATCAAGTCTGGGCGGAAACTGTTAAAGCCAATTTGATAAGTGTCTGATGTCTCTCCTTTCAAAAATGGGTTCATGGATCCACCACCTTCATTACTATAGAAAGTTTCCTGAATATTTGGCGCTCTCATTGAACGGGCATAACTGACGAATGGCTGGAATTCAGGAATAATTTCTGCTGATAATAAAACACCTGGATTAAATCCATGTTGTTTCAAATCCAATTCAGTTTCCCACTGAGGGAAACAAGGGATCCGCAGATCACAAGCCGGTTTATGGCCTTTGACACTGTAGTCCATATAATTAAATGAAATGTCTGCCCGATAAATTCCACGACTAATTTTCAGCCCGCCATAAATACTGGCAATATCTTGTTTACCACTTGGTGCAAAAACATTATTTTCTTTTGCTTCACCATCTGTTTTTTCATATTCTTTCCTTTCTTGTTCATCTTGACCTTTACCAGAATAAATACTATCCGTTGCCTTGCTATACTCGGTTTTCATCAACTTACTGCCGAATGTCAGTTCAAAATCTGTATCACCATAGCCGAAACGGCTGATATTACTGATATCTATTGCATCTGATCTATTTTTAGCATTGCTATTCAGCAGCCTATAAAGTGAATCACCTTCGTAGCGTTGAGTCCCCTCGCTGGTGCTAGCCAGTAATTTTATATCAATCCATTCGCTGAATGGTGTGTAATTGTATTTTAGGTAAATATCCCGACTATCAATATGACGACGGGTAAATTTATTATGATAATTCCGTCCACTGAGCTCCATATCATGAAAGTCGCTCGGTTTAATATTTATTTTAATTAATTGCGAATTGGGCTTTTGCTTAAATGATTTATTTGTAACAAACTCATCGCTTAATACGCCATCGCCATTTTTATAATGCGCATCAATTGAATGTCCGCTGACAGCCAGCATAGCACCTATTGAACCTTCAGAACTGAACGCCGAGGTTTTACCTGCAACCGCTATCATGCCATTATGACCAATACCATTATTGCCATAATTTGCTTTTGTGCGTACTCCCAACGAATTCCCCGCGAATATCACATCATCTACGCCAATTGTGCGGAAATTAGCGCTACCCACTAATGCATTAACGCTATCTGAACCATCAGATTGACCACGGTTGACATCAATTCCCACGATAAAATTAGGATCAATTATTGCACCGAATTGATTATAAGTAGTACCGTGAGCTGGACTAGTCGGAGATGTACCATAAAAACTCTGGCTAACACCATCAACCATCATATTCACTCGTCCAAAACCACTTAATCCACGTATATTAATCGTCACTGTTCCCTGACCCGGATCTATTTGAGTATAAGTTCCTGGCATACTGCGTAATATACTATCCACTGACTGAAGTTTAGTATCTTCACCTTTAGAACTATAAGAACCGGGTTTTTCCATTGCCCGCACTTCAGCATTATCCTGTGAACCTGAAACCTTAAGACTACTGAATTTCAGCACCTTATCTGATTTCCCTTCTTGCTTTTCCTCACCATAAGCAAGCCCTTGAAGCCCAATAAAAACAACCCCGACCCCTGCTATTTTTGTCATTATTTTCATTTCAATCATCCAAAATGCATACAAATAAATATTTGCTTACATACCAATTTTCAAAAAAACAATAGAAATATTTAGCACTGATAAATAATTATCAGTGCTTTTAATAAAAACTTATATTTATAATTTCTTTCAGTTATCTTTTAATTGTGGGAAATACTTCTGAGCATCATCCAGCATCAAAATAAAACTGTAATCCAGTGCAGTGTCTTTCAGTCGGTTAAAACGGCCTGATTTACCACCATGCCCGGCACTCATATTGGTTTCCAATAATAAAATAGAGTCACCTTTTTTCATATCCCGTAATTTTGCTACCCATTTAGTCGGTTCCCAATATTGAACCTGTGAATCATGAAATCCACTCGTAACTAATAAGTTTGGATAGCGCTGATGCTTTATATTGTCATACGGGCTATATGATTTAATTCGAAGATAATCTTCTTTATTTTCCGGGTTACCCCACTCTTCATATTCTCCTACGGTCAATGGAATAGAAGGGTCGAGCATAGTTGTAACCGCATCAACAAATGGCACCTGAGCAACCACACCACGATATAATTCCGGAGCCTGATTAATCACCGTACCCATCAGCAAACCACCGGCACTGCCTCCCATAGCATAAACCCGTTTACTGTCGCCATATTTCTGAGCAATCAGTGCCTTGGTCACATCAATAAAGTCAGTAAAACTATTCATTTTATTTTCGACTTTACCTTGCAGGTACCATTTTTTACCCAATTCACCGCCGCCACGCACATGTACCAACGCGTAAACAAAGCCCCGATCTAATAAACTCAATCGTGGTGAACTAAATGAAGGATCCATACTGATACCATAAGCCCCATAACCATATATCAGGATCGGGTTCTGGCCTTTTTTGAACAGTGATTTACGATAAACCAAAGAAACAGGAACTTCCACGCCATCACGGGCTTTCACCCAAATACGCTGACTCTCATAATGATGTTTATCAAAGCCTTTGACTTCCTGCTGTTTAAGTAATTCCCGCTCACCGGTTTTCAGATTCCACTGGAATGTTGAGCTTGGTGTTGTCATGGATGAATAACCATAACGCATAACATCAGTATCAGGTTCAGGGTTGTAATCAATCCATGCCATATAACTTGGATCATCAAACTTAATCTGTTTTTCCTGATCAGTTTGCCAATTAATCTGACGAATTGTCGGCAATCCTTTCGTTCGCTCCTGAACGACCAACCAGTTATTAAACAGTGCAAAATCTTCAAGATCCGTCTCCTGTTGCGGAGCAATCACTGTTTTCCACGGCATATTTATGGCATCAGTTTGATAAAGCCCATAAGTTTCGCTTTCATGATTTGAGCGAATGTAAAAATGGTCACGGAAATGGTCAATATAATATTCCCGTCCTTCCTGACGAGGAGAAAGTACCTGAAGTTCAGCCTGTGGCTTATTCGCATCAATCAGCAAATATTCAGAAGTCGAATTACTGACTATCGACAACATAATATAATCACGGGAGGAGCTTTTAGCTATGCCTAAATAAAAACGCTCATCTTCTTCCTGATATATTTTCTGGTCTTCAGTGGTATTTGTACCATATTGGTGACGAAATACTTGGTATGGCAATAAAGTCTGTGAATGCTTGCGCACATAAAACAGTGTATTGCTGTCATTTGCCCAAACAATGTTGCCGGAAGTATTTTTTATTACGTCATTACTCCACTGGTTATCAGCGATGTCTTTAAAAGAGATCTGATAATTACGGCGCCCCTGAGTATCTTCAGCAATTGCAATACGTTTATTATCCAGAGAGATAGCAAGATTACTCAGTTGATAATATTCCTGACCTTTAGCTCTTTCATTACCATCAACCAGAACCTGCCAGTCTGCTGAACCATCAACAGGTTTACGCTGATAAATCGGGAAATCTTTTCCAGCTTCATAGACGGTACGATAAATATACCCATTATAAGTATAGGGTACAGACTGATCATCCTGTTTCATCCTGCTGACCATTTCTTCATATAATGTATCCCGTAGTTGCTCTCCGGGTTTCAGCATCTGTTCGGTGTATTTATTTTCGGCTGTCAGATAATCAATGATTTTTTGATCCTTGCGATTATCATCCCGCATCCAGTAATAGTCATCTGTACGGGTATCACCGTGAATCGTCATCTGATGTGGTTGTTTCATGGTCTTTGGTGGCATAATTTCTCCCTCTGCGGCGGCGGAATTCAACCAGCCGCTCAATAAAAACGTTAATAACAGCCCTTTAGTTTTCAGGGCAAACCGCGCTTGTTGCCTTAACATATCTGCTGTCCTTAAGTCGCTAAAAGATTCGATTAGTTAAATTAAAATCAATCGGCAGTTCTATCGTAATTTCACTGCCTTTTAAAACGCTATTAGGAGGAATCGGTAATGGCTGCGCTCTCGCCAAAACTTGCTTCGCTTCCCTGTCCAGAGAATGGGTACCTGAACGACGGACTAAATCGCTGTTAGTTATATAACCTTGTTTATTAATGGTAAATCTGACTGTAGGTCGGCCAGTGCGGTTTCTTCTCAGTGCATCCTCAGGATAACGTTTATAACGGTTCAAATGCCCAATAACCTCAGCCCGCCATAAAGCATCCGCATCAACGACAGTATTTGAATCACTGTCATAAGAGGCCGCAACCCGCGAAGCCAAATTAGCCGACGTAGCGGTACTGCTTACCCTGGCAGCACTATTCTGAGACTTTTCACTCTCTTCCTCTGCCTGCTGTCGCTTCACTTGCGATGTTTTCTTCTGCTCTTCCGGGTTCTTTTTCTGTTTTTTAGGCTTATGCACCCGTATTTGAGCCTGCTCATTTTTAATAAGCTCAGGTGTTTTCATCTCATTAACTGCACTTTCCTGCTGCCGACTGGCAACAGAAAGCTGCTGTTCAATACCAACAGATTGTTTCTGTATTTGATGTGTTGCTTCTGTCAGCAATGAAAATTCCATCATCACTGCCGGAGGGGGCATCAGTTCACCAGGGAGCTCTTCTGGCTGACAGATAATCCACATAACCCAAATGAGGTGAGCAGCAATAGCAACAGTAAAAGCAAGTCCTTTTTTAGCAGGATTTGTTTGAAAGATGGGGTTTGTCAACGTCAACATGGATTACAGCGCATAATTTTAATTATCATTTAGTAATGATAATTAATTTCATATGCTAATGAAAATTATTTTTATATATATCGTTAACTTGCGCACATCCATGTGCTAAGGCCCTTTAACTACCGGAAAGAAACCATCATTTACTTAAAATATCTATGGTTTTTTTGCTGGTGTATACCAAATATAGTCGGCATGTTGACTGTCCATTACATTGCCTTTCTCAGCTATAATCAGCACCACCAGATCCTCTTGTGGTGACAGATCCTTAACATGTAAAGGAACACCCATTATTTTCGTTGCATGGTATGCACCCGCAATCAATGTGGCAGGCGCCGGGGCTTTAAGTAGCTGCTCTGCCATTCGGCGATCCCGCATTTGCTGAATAGTTGTCATAACAGATAATTGTTGTGCTGTTATTTCACCACCGTGAGCATCTTTAATCGTCGCTTCAATCCGCAATTTTACATTTTTGGAGACGGAAATATCTCCCTGGAGAACTGGCGGGTTACAGCAAACAGCTTTAACTTCACTGCGATTCAGGTTTGCAAACAGTAACGGATAAGGCTGCTGCATAAGCTCCATGACCAACCCGCCATACAATTGCCACGGCCAACCATCGTGCCATGCCAGCAACTCTTTTATGCGGCTTTCACGCACGCTGGGTTTAGTTTGCAACCAACTTTTAACTTTATTCACTTTTTCCTGCTGGTCGGGGTTAATCATTTCCAGCAAAACCGCACCATGTTCTCTTTTAAGACGAAGCTGCTGAACCAGCCAAAGCTCAATCTGATGATGGTATGGATTATCGTGTTTTTCACCCACAATGATCCGTTGATGTGATGCCAATTGGTTGATCAATTCATCCGGAGTAAGAGCGTTGCCTGTTTTGAGATCGACAATCACCCCTTGCTGGGTCAGTTCGGCTGAAAGCACTTGGGGAGTGGGCTTTTGTTGTATCGATGCACACCCGGATAAGATAAGTAAGCCACAGATAATCAGAAAAGATTTTACAGCAGAGAGAAATGTCATAACGTCCGTTATCCATATAATATTTTTCCGCATCATATAGATAATAAGAATTATTTACAATAAACGGCCCCGGCTCCCTCCAGGCAACCAGGGCCATTTTAACCCATTGGTATTACAACGGATGAGTCTGCGCTTCAACGGCTGCCAAGGCGACCATATTGACGATACGGCGTACAGAAGCAATTGGCGTCAGAATGTGTACCGGTTTCGCCACGCCCATCAGCACCGGGCCAACGGTAACGCCTTCAGAACTGGTTACGCGCAGCAGGTTATAACTGATACGGGCAGCTTCCATATTTGGCATAATTAACAGATTCGCCGCCCCTTTCAGTGGGCTATCCGGCATGATGTCACGGCGGATACTTTCAACCAGCGCTGCATCACCATGCATTTCACCATCAATTTCAAGTGAAGGTGACATTTTGTTGACCAATTCCAGCGTCCGGCGCATTTTCTGGGCTGAAAGGCAATCCGCAGAACCAAAACTTGAATGAGAAAGCAATGCAACTTTTGGTTCAATACCAAAACGGCGAACACTTTCTGCGGCCATGAGGGTAATCTCAGCCAGTTGCTCAGGTGTTGGATCATTATTGACATAGGTATCAGCGATAAAAGTATTACCACTTGGCAAGAGTAATGCGTTCATTGCACCAGCAGTATGAACCCCATCACGGAAACCAAAGACATTTTTCACCACATCATAATGTTCACTGTAACTGCCCACAGTGCCGCAAATCAGGCCATCAGCCTCCCCACGCAGCACCATAATCGCCCCAATCAAGGTTGGATTACCAATGACTGCACGGCGTGCTTGTTCCGCAGAAATGCCACGACGTTTCATAATCTGGTGATATTCTTGCCAGTATTTTTTGAAGCGTGGATCGTTCTCATTATTGACGACCTCAAAATCTTTACCCGCTTCAATATGCAGCCCCAGTTTCTGGATACGCTTTTCGATAACACTTGGGCGGCCAATCAGGATCGGATAAGCCAATCCAAGAGAGATCAGCTCTTGCGTCGCATGCAATACCCGCACTTCTTCCCCTTCAGCCAAAACAATCCGTTTTTCCGCTTTTTTGGCCTGAGAAAAAATAGGTTTCATAAACAAGTTTGTTTTATAGACAAACTCATTCAGTTTCTCTATATACGCGCTAAAGTCTTCAATCGGGCGGGTTGCCACGCCGGAATCCATTGCGGCTTTAGCCACTGCCGGGGCAATTTTAACAATCAGGCGTGGATCAAATGGCTTGGGAATAATATATTCCGGGCCAAAAAACAGATCCTGATCATTATAAGCAGAAGCCACTTCTTCACTCTGCTCTGCCATCGCCAAATCAGCAATAGCGCGAACACAAGCCAGTTTCATCTCTTCATTGATGGTTGTCGCACCAACATCCAGCGCGCCACGGAAAATGAATGGGAAACAGAGAACATTATTAACCTGATTCGGATAATCAGAGCGACCGGTACAAATGATGGCATCAGGGCGAACTTGTTTAGCCAACGGCGGCAGAATTTCTGGCTCAGGGTTTGCCAACGCCATGATAAGAGGATCTTTCGCCATGGTTTTCACCATGTCCTGAGTCAATACGCCCGGGCCGGAACATCCGAGGAAAATATCCGCACCAGGAATAGCATCACCTAATGTACGGCTGCCATTGTCTTCAATCGCATAGGCTGCTTTAGTTTCTTCCATATTTTCATCGCGGCCACGATAAATAACCCCTTTAGAGTCACATACCACGATATTTTCACATTTCAATCCAAGCGCAACCAACAAGTTCATACAGGCAATTGATGCAGCGCCTGCGCCAGAAACCACCAAGCGAACTTCTGAAATCGCTTTTTTCATAATCCGCAAGCCATTCAGAACAGCCGCGGTACAAATAATCGCAGTGCCATGCTGGTCATCATGGAATACCGGAATGTTCATTTTTTCCCGGAGTTTTTTTTCAATATAAAAACATTCCGGTGCTTTGATATCTTCGAGGTTAATTCCCCCAAAAGTCGGTTCCAGCGCCGCAATAATATCAATTAATTTATCAGGATCAGACTCATCAACTTCGATATCAAATACATCAATACCTGAGAACTTTTTAAACAGTACGCCTTTTCCTTCCATCACTGGCTTACCGGCCAGTGCACCAATATTCCCCAACCCTAAGACCGCAGTACCATTAGAAATCACAGCGACAAGATTGCCACGCGCAGTATATTTGTAAGCCGCTAATGGATCTTCTGCAATTTCCAGACAAGGCGCGGCAACACCCGGTGAATAAGCTAAGGCCAAATCCCGCTGAGTTGTCAGAGGCTTAGTTGGAGTAATCGTGATTTTCCCTGGTTGTGGAAACTGGTGAAAATCCAATGCACTCTGTTTTAATTTTTCATCCATCGTCGGATCCTTTATATACATTATCTGGAGTAAGAGCGGGACCAGTATAATGGGTACTGTGTGCTAAATCATAACATTGACAGCATTTTACCCATAAATTAGCACTTTTTTGCTCACAAAAAACACGACCGAATTTACCCTTCAATACCACCGACTGAGTATGGGAACATCAATAAATAAACATTATAATTTATATAATATTATTTGAGTTATAATAACCATGATAATTATAACCAATAAAAACCCTCAATATAAATTCAATTAAAATAAATTTTATAAAAGAAAACAAATCTAATAATTAGACTTATAACAAATTGATTTACAATATTATTTTTTACATCAACGTTATATGTTTTTGGTGAAAATTACTCATCTTCTTTTTTTACTTATCAAACTAATTTGCGCTATTTATATTTTTATATCAGGATGTGCTTTCTGGACTTACAGAGCTATCAATTCTGTAAATCAATCGGTTTTGAGAAAATTTTTTCATAGTAATTTAATTTAGGGCAGACCCATTCATTACTGCCTTTTAATCGTGCATTTCGTGGCTTTAATCTTTTAGGGAGAAGGAAAATGTATAACCATTCAGTGATGATAGTTGATGACCACCCTCTCATTCGCCATGGCTTGAAACAGATTGTAGAGCTCGATCGAGCGCTTACCGTAACAGCAGAAGCTGACAATGGTGAAGAAGCAATAAACATTGCATGCAAACTGAAACCTGATGTCATTATGATAGATCTCAATATGAATGGTCTTTCTGGCGTGGATACGATTAAATCTATTCGTAGAAAAGGGATCAACTCTTATGTCCTGGTATTATCTGTTTCAGATGACCGGAATGATGTTTACGCAGCCATTGACGCTGGCGCCAATGGCTATTTACTGAAAGACAGTGACTTAGATTCGCTATTAAGCAGTATTCGTCACGCAGCCCGCGGGCAAACTGTCTTTAGTGAAAAAATATATCAACATCTGGCTAACCGCCATAAACATGTTGATCCTTTATCTGAATTGACCAAGCGTGAATTAGATGTCTTAAAAGAAGTTTCCAGTGGCATGACCAATAAAGAAGTCGCTGATGTTCTCTTTATTTCTGAAGAGACGGTGAAAGTACACATCAGAAACTTGTTAAAAAAACTAAACGTACGTTCCCGCCTGGCTGCAACAATTATGTATCTGCAACATAGGAAAAATGGCGTAGCTTAATGTTTTTCCTGAGCCGCCCTCTTTGGTTTATTGCCGGGGGCCGGCTCTTATCGCTATGATGACAGGCCGATAAGATTGGGTTCCCCTCTTTTGATATCCCAGATAATAAAAATCAGGACATCATCTGGAAAAAACAGGTATTTTCCAGCATTATGTTTAGGTGTTTAAATTTTTTTTAAGGACCTCTTAATTATGTCGGATAAATCTTCTCAGCCTGTTTTTACTCTCTACGGGATCAAGAATTGCGACACCATAAAAAAAGCCCGTCGTTGGCTGGAAGAGCAGGAAATCTCCTACCTGTTTCATGATTATCGTGTTGATGGATTAGATGCCGCGCTTTTGCAATCATTTATTGACAAACTTGGCTGGGAACCATTAATTAATACCCGTGGTACAACCTGGCGTAAATTGAGTGATCAACAACGCGCGACAATCAATAATGCTGAAGCAGCAAAAGCGTTGATGCTGGAACAACCGGCTATTATCAAACGTCCACTGTTAATTTCTGCAAAAGGCGACTGCCTGCTGGGTTATAAGGCAGATGAATATCAGCAATTTTTTGCTGAGGCGCTCTGAAATGACTTGTCCTGTAATTGAACTTGCACAACAACTGATAAAACGCCCCTCTGTCAGCCCGGATGATAAAGGTTGCCAGGATATTATGATCGCCCGTCTGCAAGCCATTGGCTTCACCATTGAACGGATGCCTTTCGGCGACACAAACAATTTCTGGGCCTATCGCGGCACAGGCCCGACGTTAGCCTTTGCCGGGCATACGGATGTTGTCCCTGCGGGCGACGAATCTCAATGGGAACAGCCCCCTTTTGAGCCGACTATTCGTAATGGCATGTTATATGGCCGGGGCGCGGCAGATATGAAGGGCTCGCTGGCTGCCATGATTGTTGCGGCTGAACGCTTTGTTGCCAATCATCCCAACCACAGTGGTCGCCTGGCCTTCCTGATTACCTCTGACGAGGAAGCAAAAGCCACCCACGGCACAGTTAAAGTGGTTGAAGCTTTGATGTCCCGTAACGAACGGCTGGATTATTGTCTGATTGGTGAACCGTCGAGTCAGTACCATCTTGGCGATATGGTGAAAAATGGCCGGCGCGGCTCCCTGACGGCTAATCTGACTGTACAGGGTATTCAAGGCCACGTTGCCTATCCGCATTTGGCTGATAACCCAATCCACCGGGCCCTGCCGGCTTTGCAAGAGCTGGTCAACACCCAGTGGGATGAAGGAAATGAGTTTTTCCCGGCAACCAGTATGCAAATTGCCAATATTCATGCTGGAACAGGCAGTCATAACGTGATCCCGGGGAATTTGCAGGTTCAATTCAATTTCCGTTTCAGTACGGAACTGACCGATAGCCAAATCCGCGAACGGGTTGAGACAATCCTGAAAAATCACAAGCTGAATTACACGATTGAATGGATATTGCCCGGCCAGCCTTTCCTGACCGCCAAAGGCGAGTTAGTCAATGCCGTCGTACAGGCAATAGACCATTACTGTGGCTATAAACCTGAATTATCTACCAGTGGCGGCACATCCGATGGGCGGTTTATTGCTCAGATGGGCGCTCAGATTATCGAACTGGGGCCACTCAACTCAACAATTCATAAAGTTAATGAATCCGTCAGTGCCGCAGATCTGCAACAACTCAGCCGGATTTATCAGCGTGTTATGGAGCAACTCATCCAGTGATAACCGCAAATATGTTAACTGGCCTGGCTACCGGGCACTTGATTTCTCTTTCTGGCAATCACCGATTACAACCAGAAGCAGTAAAATCTTTTCTTTCCATGCAGCAAGCAGCAGCAAATGCGGGAATTAATCTGCAACCTGCCAGCACATTCCGCGATTTCCAGCGTCAACAGGCTATCTGGAATGGCAAATTCCGCGGCGAGCGCCCAGTATTGGATGAAAACAGCCAACCAATGGATATCACCCAATTAACAGAAGGAGAACTTTGTCAGGCTATTCTCCGCTGGTCTGCCCTGCCCGGCGCCAGCCGCCATCATTGGGGAACTGAACTGGATATTTATGATCCAACGATGCTGCCGGAAAACCAGAAATTACAGCTGGACCCCTGGGAATATGAAAATGGTGGTTACTTTGAACCACTGACACATTGGTTGACAGAAAATATGGACCATTTCGGTTTTTATCGCCCTTTTGTCGGTAACCGTGATGGTGTCGCTTATGAACCGTGGCATATCAGTTACCGGCCACTATCCGGACAACTGGAAAAACTGCTGACTAAACAGATGTTACTGGATATATGGCAACAGCATGATATTGCAGGTATTGACTGGTTATCGGCTAACTTGCCTTATCTATTTGAGAACTACCTCGGTACTGCGCAGGAGATAACCCAATGCAATGGTTAGCTGATTATTGGTGGATTATTTTAGTTTTATTGGTTGGCATTCTTCTCAATGCAATTAAAGAATTACGCCGCCTGGACGTCAAAAAATTTCTGGATAATAAACCAGAGCTTCCTCCTCACCGGGATTTTAATGACAAATGGGATGATAAGGACGACTGGCCTCAGAAAAAGCAGTAGTCCATTCTTGCCAATACCTAGCCAATTTCTTGTCGAAACTTGCCAACGCTTGTGCGGTTTCTTGCCGCCAGAGTAATGTTAATGCCTTATATCCGCTTAACTTCAACACAGTGACACACTGCTCAATACTCATCTCCTGCTGGAGATGATTTCTCAGTGCGGGCAACGGCAAATCACTGTTCAATAACAATCGTTGCAAAGCCGGTAATGAAGCAGAAAATGGCCGGTGAGCAAATGCAAAACCTGAAAGCTCCTGCCAATCACTCTGATTGAGATGGCGGTCAATTTGGTAATCCACAGGCAAACTGAACCCAATCTGTGACTCCAGCCAATATGCATCACGGGCAAACTGTTGTTGTGCCTGAATACAAAGTGCCATCCCCTGTTGACTCAGTGGAAAAATCGCCATTGCGGTATAACAACCGCTACTGGCTTCCAAATGGGTTCCCATACGGACCAATTGGAAACCACATTTTTGCCATAATGCCCACAGTTCAGCGGTATAACCAAAGCTGACAGAAATAAAATCTATTCCCTGCCCTTTTGCCCTTGCCCGCTGAAACGCGATCATTCCCTGAGCAATACCCTGTCTGCGGTTGTTAGCCTGTACAGCAAGCCGGCTAATCCGTTGAGATTTCAGGACTGCCGCCTGAGGTAAACCACTATGGGCCGCTAACGATTGAGCGACCAGATTTCCTCTGGGGCGACGCCTGCCTGCCCATACTTCATGTGCCAGCTCAGGCGACAATCCACCTTCATCAACCATCCACAAAGCACCTGCCAAGGTCTTATCTCCAAGCGCTGCGATAAACTGCATTCCTTTGGCATCAAGTAAACGCCGTAAATCCAAAGGTGAAGTTTTATAATGAGCACTGGTTAATATGCCATAAAACTGTCTCAGCAATTCAGGCTGTTTAATCCATTGCTGCTGATGATATATGTGATAGCGGATCGCCTGATCAGAATTATTTACCGGGACGGCATCCTCAAACAATAAAGCGTTTTCCAGCCAGTTTTCCAGAGGATCATTCTCAGCCCAACGTACAGGCGCGGTCAGATTTAAAATATGACAATTAGGAATTTCAGCACAAAATTTAAGTAAAAATCCCCGCCCTGTACCTTCATATCCCTGTACAGTTGTCGTTAATAATACCCGGGGGAAATAGCTGATCAGCTCAAATAACTGAGGCGTTGGAATAGCCGCAGCTTCGTCGATAAGCAACCAATCAATCTCTGACACACAGTTTTGTCTGCAATATTTCAGCAAATTATCTACTGCCCAGAATTGCCCTTTTTCAGCCGAATAGCCTCTGATAATTTCAGTCGTTGCTTTTGCCGGCGCCGTCAGCCAGCAATTATTCCCTTGCCATTGTTGCATTAACATGCCTGCAAGCGTCGATTTACCTCGCCCTCTTGGCGCTGTAATTACCCATACTCCCTGATTTGCCCGCAAAAGTTGCGCTAAAATGGCATGCTGGCTAGCGGTGGGATTGCCATCAGGCAATTGCCACTCGCTGTATTGTGGAAATTCAGGCAGGTGAAGAAAAGTATTTTGCCGCCATAGCAAAACTTGAGGATCATGAATAAGTTGTCGCTGAATATGCTGAATAAAGTGCGGAGTTGGGATAGCGTCTGATTGTTCATTCCAACGCATACTGTCTTTATCTGGTTGATAACACCATTGATACCAAGATGGAACCATCATCACCAACCAACTTCCGGCCTTTAATGTCCCCGCTAATATTGCCAGTGCTTCCGCATTAAAACCTTCGGTAGCATCAAATATTCCGTGCAGATATTCCTGACCTAATAAACTGACCGCTTTTGCTGGCGGCACTGCTTTCTCTTTACGATCAGAGATCCATAACCAATCACCGGCAAATCTCTGCTGTAACTCATTAGCCTGTTGATAACACCAATCATGATCGCCACTCAACACCAGCAAGCGACGTAATCCTTGCCGCTGCATTTTCGCCTGTATCGCACTCAATTCCGGCAGCATAACGACTACGATTTACCAATCAGCAATGACAAAATCCCGGCAGCAATCAGCGGCCCCACCGGAACACCTTTAAACAAGGCAACCCCCAGTACTGTTCCCACCAATAAACCCGCAACAGTTGAAGGCTGATTAGACATCAACGAAACCCCGCGGCTGCCCAGCCAAGAGACTAATACACCGATTGCTATTGCCAGTAACGATTTCCAATTCAAAAACGAATGAAGAACCGCTTGTATCGTAATTTTCCCACTGGCAATGGGTGCCATCACCCCCACAGTTAAAATAAGTACACCGATAGTCAGCCCATATTTTTCCACCCAAGGGAAGAATTGATTTAGTGGTGTTATACGGATAACCAGCAAGAGCAACATTGCAAGAGTGACGGTCATGTTGTGGCTGATGATACCCAGTGCCGCCAACACCAGCAGCACAAGTAAAGTCGGATCAAGATGGCTCATAAACTTCAATACCCTATATCCCATCAGGCTAGGGCAATTTTTCCTTATGTCACAGAAATAACTTATATTTTCCTACTAATTCAGACAATTAACAAGTTTATAATGGGAATATTTTTTCTTTATAAAATAAACACTCTCAACAAATGGATATTTTTAATTAATTGAGTGATTAAAGGACTATTATTGCCAAAAAATTGTAAGAAATAGTCTTGCATGCCATCAATAAAATCACCTTGTGTGACTAAAATAGCCACAGTCATTTTCTATATAGAAATCTTTCAGCTTAAATAACATATAATACTTCAACGATAGAATCGGTTATTTCAATCCATTCCGCGATAGTCACTCACTATTTACTTTACCACCGTTAGAAATACGCTCCTATTTTGTGAGCAAGCTCTAAATATGTGTTTTTTTAACAACCAATACTTAGTCTAAACACGCAAAAATACAAATTCAACTAACCAATTCATTGCAAAATAAATTAATACTGATAATAGTAAATATCGTCTGACCTTTAATCCAACAGGGAGTAAATTATGTCATGCTTTCCTACCGGATATTGGGAACAATATCCGAATACTGCCACAGTGATCACAACATATACTTGCAATGCTGCCTGCAAAGAATGTTGTTTTGAATGTAATCCCTCGGTGAAAGCGCGTCTGAGCCTGGATGAAATTAAACAATTTATTTCACACTCAAAGGCCAATTTCCCAGGGCTAAAATTAGTCGTCTTCAGTGGTGGAGAGTGTTTCCTGTTAGGTAAAGATCTGATTGAAGCCATTCGTTTCGCCTCAGATCATGGCTTATTAACTCGCTGCGTGACTAACGGTTATTGGGGAAAAAACAGAGAAAAAGCACAAATAATCGCCCAAGATTTAACCGATGCCGGCATCACAGAAATAAACATCAGCACCGGGAAGGATCACAGTGAATGGGTACCCATCGACAGCGTAGTTACGGCAGCAGAAGCATTAGCCGGGCAAAATATCACGACACTGATTACCGTGGAACAGGATACCGCTGATTCTGCCATTGCGACACAAATCACACAGCATCCGACCATCAAACGCCTCAAAGAACAAAATAAAATTAACTTACAACGCAACACATGGATGCCATTCTATGACACCAGTGAAGAACGAAAAGACGTTCCAAACCGGGATGAGCAACTGGCGAAAGGGTGCGATCAGGTCTTTGAAAATATCGTACTGACACCACACGGTGAAATCTCCGCCTGCTGTGGGCTGACATTAGAGCATATCCCTGAGATGAAACTAGGTCGGTTGCAGGGAGGCGATTTATCCCAGCTTTTCAAGGGACAGGAAGAAGACTTTATGAAAGTATGGTTGCGAACAGAAGGACCGTACAAAATTCTAAAAAAATATCGCCCGCATGATAGCAACATTAATCTGGAAAAAATCGTTCACCCCTGCCAAGCCTGTGCCCATCTGCATAAAGACGAAGGAATACGCCGGAATTTGTTAGATAACTATCATAGTGAAATTATTCCGGTGATGAAGAAATTTAATGCCAAAGAAAGGCTGGATTTGATCTGCTATTCAGCAGAAAAAAATGCCGTTAACTTAACTGAGGAGTAATAATGCAGCGACGTACATTTATTAGCATAGTGGCGAGAGCAGCCGTTGGCCGTATAATACTACGGAATTGAATTCAGGCTTTAACGTCATACTAATCAATATCACCATGATCACTATTTACCAACTATCAAATTTTTATTAAATAAGGTGGTAATCAAGGAAAAGAAATACTTTATTCTCCTTTAGGAATATTTTCACCTGCTGTTTTGTGAGCAGACTCTAAATAAGCAGATTTTGTAATAAGATATATTTAGCCTAAACGCTCAAAATAAAAATTTTATCAACTAACATATTGCAAAATGGAGCTATCCAGCTAATAGTTAGTATCATCCACCGCTTAATAGCGCTGAGGAAGAACTATTCTATGCTTCACCACTTAACATTAGGAATAATATCAAAATATTGTTACAACAATCACAATATACACTTACGACAAATATCGTTGGTAAGAAATATTAGTTAGATAATTATTATATGAAATTATTTCAGCAACGAAGAAATTTAATAAGAAAAGGTTAGCACTCATCTTAATATAACACCCAGTAAAAAAAGAATTCCGTCAACTTAGAAAGGAACGAATCATGAAAAGACGTACATTTATTGGCGTAGCAGCCGGAGCAGCTATTGGCAGTGTCATCCCAACCGTTAATGCCAGTGCCGATAGCAATCGCCTCTTTGGCGTACCACGTTCATTACTCTCTCCAGGAGAAATTGAAGAAAATAAGTTAAGGCTGTCAATGTCAAATGCAAAACTCCCGGTTGAAGTTTGGGAAGAGATCATCACCTATAACCGATTTTGGGAAACCATAAAACAACAGCCCAACTTAGCATTAGAATACAGGGAATCACCGGAAAAAGTCTTGGCTGAATTCGGCATAGACAAAAATATCGTTAGCCCCGGTTCAGCAGAGGAATTACTGCTGTTCATCACTTATGATAAGGATTTGATGAATGCAGTAAAAACCAATGACTATGAAGAATTATTTTCCCGACTGAAGGCCTATGGTTTAAACGAAAGAGGTTCAAGCCTGAGGAGCCGGATCAACCATCATCTTAATCAAGACGCCAGCCTTGTTGCACATTTTAAAGAGCATATCGAATCCTACCAGCTGCAAGATACAAACAGCCCTCCCCTTATCAGGTTGAAGGAAATTCTGGAACCTTTGAACAGTGAAGACGATACCAGTATCGAAATTGCCCGTCTTGTCGTAGGGGCAAACGTGGTTGCTGCGGTTAATGTGGCTGTCGGTACCCGAGTCGTCGCGGCAGTGAATGCAGCGGCGGCAGTAAACGTAGCAGCCTATTTGAGCCTGGCAGTGCAAGTAGCCGTCACGGTATGTATGGCAAATTATTTACCCAAAATCGATCACAATGACCTTTCAACCGGTACTGCTTCTCTTCATCTTGCCAGACTCTATAACAATCAAAAGATGGTGGACACCCTGGTCACAGAAGCTATCCGCAGGGAAATCACCGCTTGCCTGTTTGCTGCGCAAAAATGTGGTTATATCAATCTGCCGGCGACACGCGAAGAGCGTAAAGAAGTGATTCATCTTTTTACCGAATTATCTTTAGGAATGACAGCAGCATGAGCAATATCGTGGGATTGAATCCAGACTTCAAAGTCATATTAATGAACGTCGCCATGTTCGTCCTGATCGCCCTGGTTTTTCTGCCTGTACCATACTGGCTTAATAGCAGTAATCCGAATAAACTGGCGGCAAGCATTACGACAACTCTCTTCGTGGTCATTGCCTTATTTATAGGCTATCAACTATTATCAAATAAGGCGGTGATCAAGGAAGGGAAATTATTAATGAAGTCTGGAGTATATTCACACGAATGGGCTATTTCCTCATTGCACCGGGAAGAAGGCGTTTCCCTGGAAGATTTTCAACGCAGTAATGGTATACATATTATCCATTATTCGTCGGGATATTATCACAAGAAACGAAATAAATATTTCATTCTACGCGTAAGTAAACGCCCTTTAATATGTTTTAGTGCAGAAGGCAATATTGGATTATGTATAGATGAATCTGTTTTCGAAAAAATAAAGGGCGAATTACGAGATAAAATATAACGTGGAGCAGCAAAATAATGGAATATAGCGATAATTATTGGCCGTTGAACTATACACAACTCCGTTTAGCCATTGCTAATACTGTTGCTGACGATAAGTCTGTCTTCAATGTCGGCGAATTCGTCAGCTTCAATGACAATATTAGTCTGGAAAGATTGGAACAAGCCATTATGACCATTCATAGCTTCAATGATGGTTTTTCCTTACGTTACCGTATTTCTGAGCAAAATATTTTTCAGGAGAAATGTTCCACGCCGATCGAAGTTATATCAATAAAACTGTCAGATCCGGCAGTAGAACAAACTACAAAAGCCGATTTCAGCAAAAGAATAACTGAACCACTGGCCCCTGAAAATGGTGTGACGATCAGGCATTATCTTTATTTTAATGATGTTGGGTGCTGCTTTTGGGGAATTATCGCTCACCATGTCGCCACAGATTATTGGGGCATAGGTCAGTTGATTCACGATGTTTTGTCCTGCTATGAACAACAACTATTCCACCCAACATCAGAGCCTGTTTTTACCTACCAGGCTTATCTCAACGATGTTAAATATAAAGCAAGCGCGCATTATACCAACGACAAAAACTATTGGGATAATTACCTCAACCAACTTCCCAAATTAGAGGATTATGCCGGAAAACGCCTATTTCCCTCGAAAGCAATTAAAGTGAGCCGACCACTCACCGCAAACAATGAGGGTTTTAACTTTAATGATAAATTAATGATGATACTGGCCTTATGCCTGCAAATGACTAAACGGGGTCGTTTATCAACCAGTATCATTAATTTACCTTTCTCTAACCGACGTGACAAAGGAGAATACCGTTATTATCGCCCGGCAATGAACACCTTACCTCTGATGGTTTCTTTATCACCAGAAACAACGATAAAACAGATCCTCACGGAAATGCAGTCGCAAATTAGTCTGCATAGCAGGCATAGCCGTATTGATATAAGTGATTTGAATGATGGCGCGATAAGTCGGGCAGATCAATTAACCGCGGTCCCTTATGTCAATTTATTGCATGAGATTGAACATGATCTTATGAAAAATAATCGCGCGATTCGCGGCTGTATGACTTCCGGCGCAGTAAATGATTATGGGGTTAATATCCGGTTTTCTTCTGACGAAAAGTCAGCATTAGTTGAATTGGATGCAGGAAGCCGCTTGTACAGTACCTTTACCGCCGATGCTTTGATTGATGATTATTTACGTATTTATAATGCCATTGCAGAAAATATCAATGAAACTGTCGAAACATATTGGGAAAAATATAAAACAATTGAACGTATGGACAATATGATATCTGGCATAGGGACGCCAGAGAATATTGCCGTTAATCACCCCATCAGAGAGAATATAATTACCCGAATAGCGCAAATCGCCATAATATCGCCGGATAAAAAATCAGTAATTTGCGGAAATCAAACCACAATAAACTCCGCATATTTTTTTAATTACTATGAACTTTACAGTAAATTATTAACTTTCAGCCAACTACTATTATCCTGCCCACTAAAAAACCGAAGAATAGCCGTGTTATTACCCAGAGGAATGGAATCCTTATTGTCTATATTAGCAATCCATACTGCGGGATTATGCTTTATTCCAATCAACATGACATTCGAACGAGAAGAAATCAGCAATATATTGCGTGGGCTGGATATCGCTTTATTAATAACTTCTCGTCACCATCATGAGAAAGTGAATGATATTAATAATACACATATTTTCTTTATTGAAGATATAAACACACTTTCTTCCGAGATATCTCCGGGAAATGACATAAAATGCCCGGCGACCAAAGAGGATGAAGCCTATATCTTTTTTACATCAGGCACCACCGGAGTACCAAAAGCGGTACCGATAACTTTCAGGGGGCTTTATGCTTATTTAGCCGCTATGACAGATAGGTATGGTATTCAACAAGATGACGTTATTCTTAATTTCAGTACTCCAGTTTTCGATGCTTATATTGAGGAAGTATTTGGATGCTTTTATCAGGGAGCTACACTGGCAATAGCCAGTGACCACATGATCGTTGAGCTTGATTCACTGTTTTCATTTTGCCATGCACAATCGGTAACTGTCGTTAACTTTCCTACGAATTATTGGCACCAAATTGTCTTTTTCCTGCACGCGGCCATTAAAGAATTGTCACCGACCATCAGAATGACAATTATCGGTGGCGATCTGGCAATGGATAAAGCTATCCACCATTGGTTGGAAAAAGTAGGACGCGGAATTTCTCTGATTAACTCTTATGGCCCAACAGAATGTTGTGTTGTGGCAAGCTGTCACAAAATAGATGACCAGTTCCAACCCGGTAATATTATTGGTAAAGCACTGGCAAATAGTTCTATTGTCATTCGGGAATATGGAACTAATAATATCATCAGCGGCAGCAGTGGAGAAATATGTATTCGTGGGGATTCTATATGTACCGGATATATTAACGACAATCAGTCAACCTCGCGCAAATTCTTACAGTTGAACGATGGAGAAATCTATTATTTAACGGGAGACCGTGGGTTTTACGATGCCCAGGGAAATCTAAATTTCGTCGGTCGGCTGGACAAAAAGCATAAAATTGATGGAAAACGTGTCGATCTGGCGGAAATGCAGAAAATACTTACAGCGGCAACTAATATTGACGAAATTCATTTAACGATAAAAGAGAATGAAACCGGATATCAGTATATCAATATATTTATCCCTCATGACTCATATTCAATTGCACGTCACGAAATCGTCTCATTCCTGCGTGGATGCTATCCAAAATTACAGGTGCCTTTTATTGTCGAATCAGCATTATCCAACGATTCCACCTCCGTGACAGAGTTGAATAAAGAAAATAATATTTCACAGATTAAAGGGGAAAAACGCGAAATATTTTTTACATTATGGCGCGAGGTCTTTGGCGATAGCGATGGCGTTGTTGATGAAGATACGAATTTCTTTGATGCAGGCGGTACTTCGCTTAAAGCATTATTGCTCATTAATAAGATCCAGCAATGTTTTGATTGTTCTATCCGCCTGGAAGATTTCTACCAGTCCCCCAGATTGGGTTATTTATTGCAATCTGTCATTCAACAGGGGCAGATGCCAG